>CAYOVR010000243.1:0-1501 GCA_964407465.1 uncultured Candidatus Saccharibacteria bacterium | reverse complement strand
CTAAAAGTGTTTACCCCGACGGGTCCAAGCGGAACGCCGCTACCTAGTTCAATTGCCGCGATTAATGAATTTGAACGGAAGTTTACTAGCATTTTAATATAGTCTAAATGGCATTAAATAAGCAGAATTTAAAAAACAATATTGTACAGTTAATGTCTGATATGATGACAAGAGAAGAAATCTCTATTGAAGAGTTTGCTGCACGATTAAGCAACGCTATTGATGTTTATATTAAAGAAGCAACAATTGTCTATTCGTCTGGGCTTTCAGCCCCGAATGGAGTAGTAACAGGAATGTTTAACGGTAATTTGATTTGAAAACAACAGGCATACAATTAGCGACGAGTAGCGATGCTTTGGCAGGAGTGGATTTGAATGTAGATGTTGTCAGAGATACAGATGGGTTAATTGCTCAAGGTATAACGATTGGCGAAACAATGAATCAAAACCAAGCCTTGCTGTTGATAGCTAATGCGGGCGAAATTAAGATGCACCCGACAATTGGTGTAGCTATAGATGAGTTGTTGTTGGATGACGATTATTTAAGAATCAAACACCGAATTCGGGATAATTTTAGTAAAGATGGTTTGGTTGTAAAAAACATAAACCTATCCAACAAAAAGCCTTTAACGATAGAAGCAAGTTATGAATAATACGGTTTTTGTTAATCAGTCTTTTTTTGATAAGGTTATTGAAACTACTGGCGATTTAGAGAATGCTTTTGAGGTAGCGATATTAAATGAAGTTAGCATTACGGACAAGTTGTTAGTAGGTAGTGTAATAAAAGCCGAAACCATTACAAACAGTGTAGTTGCAGGTTATTTTGACGAATTAACAAAGGCAGCTACTGAGCTGAACAACGAACAAGCGTACGCACTTGATAATATAGGTATTGGAGAGATGATTGTTGAGTATGATTTTATAGTGAATTAAAAAAATGGCAAGAACCATCAGCGAAATAAAGAAAGAGCTAACCGACAACTACATGAGAGATGCTGTAGTGCAAACAAAATACGGCTTTACTGCCGATGCTGTTTTTCAACAGCAGTTTTCTAAAATTTCTATAGAAAATATTTTGTTTGACTTGTTCGCATTCGCAAGTTGGACAACGGAAAAGTTATTTGATATTCATAAGGAAGAGGTAACTAATCTCTTAACAGAACAAAAGAGCGGTACGCTCAATTGGTATAAAACAAAGGCGTTGTTATTTCAGTATGGATTTGATTTGCAAACAGATAGTGATTTGTTTGTTAACGGAACAGCAACGCAGGAACAAATAGACAACAGCAAAATTGTAAAGTACGCAGCGGTCAATGAGACTACTTCTAACAGTAGAATTGTGCTTAAGATAGCGGGCGAAACTAACAACATATTGTCGCCAATAACCAACGATCAGTACGATGCTTTTGTGGCGTATATTAATGAGGTGAAATTTGCCGGAGTTACTATAACAACTATAAACTATCTGCCTGATAGATTGCTACTTGACATTGTTATATATA
>CAYOVR010000242.1:0-1509 GCA_964407465.1 uncultured Candidatus Saccharibacteria bacterium | reverse complement strand
TCATAAATACTGATATCAGGCACGGTGCGTCGCGCGGGTCATGTATCTTTCAGGTATAGGCCCTTTGAATCGCGGCAGCGTGATTGTGCTAATCGATCAGTAGGACAGTCCCGAAGGGTTAAATCTGGCCCAAATTACAATTATCAGCAAAAGTTCGCAACGGTTCGCAGGGTAGTGATGTCTGGCTGATAGCTCGTTTCTTAACTTGTGCCACGATAACTAAGACCTTTTGCCTCTCCCAGGATTAGTCTATCGTCCATTGGTTCGCGTTCTAAACTCCGCTTACTTGCGCATTGGAGGTTTTTTGCGCGAAGTAGTTAGCCCGAGGGCGTCGAGCTCTCAGTTTCGACGAAGAAGCAAATATTCAATTCGCGCTTAGTAGAATTTGATGCGTGTTCATCTCAAAATAGACAGTTTGCCACGGACCATCGCTTACATCTTGGGCGTGGTCGTCGCCGTTTATCTTGGACTCGGGGTCGTCCTGACAATGTTACACGCGGGCTCTTATGACGGAGCGCGCGCCAGTCACTCTAGTTTCTTCAACGGTTGGTATCGTGACGGTTGGACTTCTACTCAGGTGATGTTCGATAATCCCTGGATCTATACCGAAAGCGCACGGGTGATTTGGAATGTAGATAGCTGGCGCCCGGACAATGTTCCAGGACTCGTCACTTTCGCGAAAAACGGAGTGAAAGGGGAGAAGCTGGCGATGTTGCAATCCCAGGCAATTCGCCCGTCAGTGCCAATACGCAGTTGGATGGAGCGTGCGCTTGAGCCAATCTCTTATGAACTCTCCGTGGAAAACCCCTATCGCGCTAAGAGCGGAGATACTCGAGAGCTCGGAGTTAAGTTAACAAGTCTTGATGTGCAGCCAAGGCTAGCAATCCTTTTACCGCGACTCGCAAGAGTGCTGCCGATATTGGTGCTCCTGGTTGGAATCACTCTTGCAGTCACGCTGCTTAGCTACAACGGCGAGCGGCAGATTGTTTCCGTGCTGGCTCCAGTGCTTACCTTGCTCATCTCACTTGTGGTGTTACGGCAATATAATCCAGAGAATTGGGTTGAGGCCTGGCCGCTTTGGCTATTTATAATGCTTCTTGCCACAGGTGCCTTGCTATTCAAAGTCGTCGCAGCCGACGGTGAGGACAACTCCAGCACGCCTCGCTCAGCGAAATATGCCATAGCGGCAATTGTTATCATTGGCGGCTTCCTCAGGTTTTCAGGCCTTTCGTTTGGCCTGCCACTCTACTTCCATCCGGATGAGTCAAGGAAATCTAAAATCGTGGCGCGGATGGTTGAAACTGGGAACCTCGATCCCGATTACTTTAAGCACCCGACGTTTCTCCTCTACGGCGCAACAGCGCTATCTAATATTTATCATGCAGCTACGGGCAAGCCGATTACGCCGCCCGATGCCGCTTACTTTGGGCGCATGGTAAGTGCCATCCTGGGAACGGGATCGTTGCTAGTCTTGTATCTGATCGGGCTGCAGTTATACGGCTGGCGGGC
>CAYOVR010000241.1:0-1512 GCA_964407465.1 uncultured Candidatus Saccharibacteria bacterium | reverse complement strand
GGCGACCTCGCAGGTGCTTCTAAGGCATGTGGTGCAAGCAGCGTCACGCCTGTCTCAGAGTTCAAGGTGAAGCCAAGCACATTGCCGTCTGACTCAAGGCAGGTTGTCGTTCTGAAGTAATCGGGGCGCGTTTGCTGTATCGTAGGGCCGCTTTGCGGTCCCATAGTTCAATGGATAGAACGACCCTCTCCTAAGGGGTAGATGCAGGTTCGACTCCTGCTGGGACCACCATTTCTCCCGTCGTTTATATGAGTAATGCACTCGTTCCAGAACTGTACTGCTCGAGTCTTGCGACGTCCTTAGATTTTTATTGTAATGTCTTAGGTTTTGCCGTGGTGTACGACAGGCCAGAGGCAGGGTTCGCCTACATTCAAAGAGAAAGTGTCGAACTTATGCTCGAAGAATATACCGAGAAAGATAGAAAGTGGTTGAGCGGCCCTCTCGAAAAACCGTTCGGTCGGGGCGTAAACTTTCAAATGACCACAACGGCAATGGATCAGCTCTATGAAAATGTGCAGAAGAATAACGTGCCGCTCTTCATGGAGATAGAAGAGAAGTGGTACCGACGAGCAAATGACACCGTCGGCAATCGGCAATTTGTCGTACAAGATCCTGACGGCTACTTGCTACGATTTTCACAAACAATTGGCACAAGGCCAAATACTGAAATCTAGCCCTGCGCCTGCGCTGCAAGCCTTCGTTCGATGACCTGAGACATGAGGAGTGCAAACATCAGCGCGACAAGATAGCCACCAAAAAGAATGCTGAAATTTTCAGGCAGAACTGACTTCAGCATGGCAATGAAAAACGCGCTGTACCACGAACATACCGAGACGGCGCCAAGCGTAAATGCCATGCGCCTCCAACGACGATGGCGCCTCTGATGCCGCTTCAAATCGAGTCGCAGCAGATGCGGCGCAACGACGAGGTGTAAGGCGATACCGTTGATGGTGATAATTCCTACAATCAACATTTTAGAGACAAACGGGCCGGAGCTGCTGTAAAGCTGCATGTCTGTAAGAAATAAACCGACACCAGACACGATGATGAGACCGAGCGCCGAAAGAATAATGCCCTTCAGCGTATTCAATACATCGCATTCTTTTGCAGAAATTTTATAGTCCTTCAAAAAACGGAAGAATAAAAAGTCAGCAATGGTCGCTCCGCCAAGACCAAGCACGGTACCTAAAATGTGCGCTGTGAGAAAAAACACTTTGTACTCGCTCAGTGCTGACGCAAAAACCCCAAAAGGCATGTACAGAGTATAAGGAAGCGCTCTTGAGAGAGGAATTTTCCGATCAGAAGAATATGCCCTTGTACGAATATTTGACATTATATTGATAATATTTTGTATTATCGTATAATGGGAATGCTGTAACCCTCGTAGGGATTGCAGCATGCTCATTGGAATTTCGTTTCTACCCAAGTAAGGAGGGCCATATGCCCAAAATGTCTGGCGGCGCCATTGCCGTCATGTTCGCGCAGTTGGAACGGATTGCTGTTCCCCAGCGT
>CAYOVR010000240.1:0-1513 GCA_964407465.1 uncultured Candidatus Saccharibacteria bacterium | reverse complement strand
GCCCAGGCGTTGCTGGCGCCCAGGTCCAGCCAGCGGGCGGCGATGGTCTCGGTGGTGGAGTTGACGGCATCGGAGGGGCGGACGGTATTGTCGCCGGCGCTGACGGCAATCACGGCGATATAGTCGTGATTATCCGCCGCGTCATAGACCGCCTGATTGAGGACGATGGCGGCGCCGCTGGCCCAGGCCGGATAGGCGGACTTGCGCACATTGGTGGTGTAGGTGTAACCGCCCGAGGTGGCCGATGGGCCGCGATCCTCCCAATACGTGGTGGACCACCACCAGGTGTAAACCGTTTTGCCGGGGGCGTTGCTGGAGCTCGAGGTGTGGGCGATCTTGCAGCGATAGTCGCGCCACACCCCCGCACTCACTTCGTAGCGGCGCATGTCGCCCACGACATAGGCGGTGGGGGGGGAGGAGACCCAGACGGTATTATAGACGTAGGTGGGGCTGGACCCGGTATAGGCCAGGGCGGATTCCAGCGGGACGATGACTTCCATTAGGCAGCCCTCAATAACACCACATCATCGCGACCCGGCGGCAGTCCGTCGGTATCGAATTTACGCAAGCGGTCGTCGATGCTCTTCAGGGGGGTAATCTGGGCCGTGCCCACCGTGGCAATCACGCTCCGGAGTTCAATGATCTCGGCGCGCAGACTGTCAAAGCCGGCGGCTTGCGGGGTGGTGGCTGGGAGCGGGTCCTGGGCCGCCCCGCCCAGGGTGGGGGCCTGGTCCTGATCCCGCAGGGACAGGTAATCGACCATAGTTTGATTTAGGACCTTCAGCGCCTCGTCGATCGATAGCACGGCGGCATGGGTCCCTAGGGCGATCTCCATCTTTTCGCGGGCATCCTCCAGAAGATCATCCAGCCGCTTTAACTCCGCGGCGCGCCATTCATCAGCCTGCCTGAGTTGTTCATCAACCGCATCAAGCTGCTCTTGCTGCATACGGTCGGCCTGGGTAATTTGCTCCTCCAGGGCCGCGGTTTGCGCCTCCAGGGCCTCAAGCTGGCGCTCGGCGGCGGTCTTCTGAGCCAGGCCGAGCCGTTCCAGTTCCAGCAGGTTGGCATAGGTCGCTTGCTGGTTGCTGCGATAGGCGTTGGCGCTGGCGTAGTTGCCTTTATCGTCCCGGTTGAGCGTGCCCATGACCCGGTCGAAGGCCTCTTGATCGGGCAAGACGCCTTGGCGGGCCCAGTTTGCCAACTGGCGGCGCGCGGCGGCCAGGGCGATATCGGATACCGCCAGTTGCCCCCGGATAGTGTCCAGGGCCGATTGCACGCTGCCCAGAATGCCCTCTATTTTCGACAGGGCCTCTTGAGCAGCGCTGATCTGCGTTTGCAGGGCCTCGCGCTCGGCGTTGATGGCGGCAATCCGTTCCTCATGCGCGGCGTTGATGGCATCGCGCTCGGCGTTGATGGCGTCCACCCGCGCCTGATAGGCCTCCTCGACCTGCTGACGCTCGGCGGCTACCGCCCGTTCCAGGGCGGCGTAAGCCGCGTTCATGGCCGCCTTGGC
>CAYOVR010000239.1:0-1515 GCA_964407465.1 uncultured Candidatus Saccharibacteria bacterium | reverse complement strand
GCGTGATGACCGTCCCGAGGAACGGGAACTCCGGCACCATGGGTGTGCCGGTCGACACGACGTCGATGGTGAGCCGGGATTCGCCTACCTCGTCGTGCTCGACCCAGACCCGGATGTGACCGTCGACGGAGGCCACGTGGCGGATGACAGCGTTGCTGCCCTTCACCAGCGTGGCTGCGCCGGGGAGCGGTGTGTACTTGTAGACGACCCTCATTCGACACCCGCCATCTTGACCAGCTTCTGGAGCAGCGAGAGCCGCATCTGGCAGTACGCAGCGTCAGCTTCCGCCCCCTCTGCAGTCCAGTCAGCGTTGCTCTCGGCAACCTCCTCTGCTGTCCATCCGTACGCCTCCGCTTCCTGCGGCGTGATCGGACCAAGCGGTCCAGCAGCTGCCATGATCTCGGCAGTCTCCAACTGACGGAGCAGCTCCGCCTTCTCCTCGTCTGTGAACATGAATCCCTCCTTTGAGTGCTGGGCGCAGGAGTCGAACCTGCGCCCAGACCTTACACGTTGGCTGAAGTTGCGGACCCTCCGCACTGTGCGTCTCGGCAGTCGCACCCCTGCTCGGTACATCGGTACAAGATGAGAGGACGGAAGATGTCGTCGTCAGGGACAGCCCACCCAGGGTGGGTATGCACCGGTGGTGACGGGAGGGTCAGCCACCACCAGATCATGTGTCAGTCGACATGGTCGTAGGTCACCCACGTCTTGACGACGTAGATCGAGTCGGGCAGGGACTTCGCCAGGTGCTCCTCGACGAACTCATCCCAGAGGAAGGACCTGTTGTTGTTCCGACTGCCGGTCACGTACCACACACCGGCGAGGCGGACAGCCACGTGGATGTACGTGCGGGGACCACCGAAGTCCCGCTTGAACGTGAGGACGGTCTCGTCGGGCCACGGGTCCTCCGGACCGAACTGGTCGAGCAGGGCGAGCCGAGTCAGCAGGCGCTGCCTCTCGAGCTCGTTGCGCTGCAGCTGGGCCTCGGCGGTCTCACGGATGTTGGGCACAGTTCCTCCTACGGGTTGGCCGAAGTCCTCGAGGATCGAGGGTCGGCGAGGGCGACGAGCACCCCGGCTGAACAACATGTCGAGCAGGTCGCCATCGCTGTAGATGAACGCATCGTCTGCGGCATCGCTCATGGGGTTGGTTCCTCTCGTCGGTCGTTGTGACGAGAGCCATACTACCCCATCCGTCCGAGGAAAGCTACCCCAGACTTTCGGGCCTCACGACGTCCCGACCTCGATGGCCTGCGTCTTGCGCAGCTCGGTGGCGAGGGCGAGGTTCAGCGCTGCCCGGACAGCAGGATCCAGGCCAGCCGCCACGACCGCCTTGGCCAGTGCGTTGAAGAACGTGTCGCTGGTGTCCTCAGCCAGTCGGATGCGACGCTCCTCGATGCCTGCCTCGAGTGCCGTCTTGCAGGCTCGCTCGTACCGCTCCGTCCACACCCGCAGCAGCTCGACGTAGATGCTGGGCGTCATCTCACCCTTGGAGTTCAACCCCCAGAAGGCGTCG
>CAYOVR010000238.1:0-1519 GCA_964407465.1 uncultured Candidatus Saccharibacteria bacterium | reverse complement strand
GGCGATTCGAATCATCGGACTCGCCGGTCTGCGGAGTTGCGCGAGACCGTTGAGATGCTCGATCAAGGAGCGCCCGATATTGCCCGAGGTCGGGACAATGAGCAGACACTCGGCATTTCAACCTTTGAGTCTCAAGCCATGGTTGGGCAGTTCCCAAAGATCCAGCCCGCCAAGCCTCTGAGTGGTGCTCGTGATGTCGGCGCAACCATTGCCCGCCTTGGTGATCAGGTTGAAAATGGGGTTGAGCCTCGCGTTCATGTAGATCCAGCAAACGGCCAGATTCATCGCGTTCATGGCACCATGCTGCCAGCACTCGAAGAAGCGTGGAAGGTGTATCACCGAGGTAAGAACCAATGGAGGGCAGTTGGGGGAACGTGGTCCTACTATCCCGAGGGCGTCTATGCAGATCCGGTTTCTTTCACTGTTAAAACACTGGATTTCACGGGCCAGTTTGGTTGGGTTGTGCTCGTGGCTAAGGGCTCGCTAGTTAACCCTGAGATCGAAGACAGGTATTTTGTCATCACCAGACTCTATTATGAGTTCCGTTCGATCTTGGCCGGTGGTATTGGCCTCAAGTCTGATTTTCAATCAATCCACACTGCTTCGAGTGTGACGCAATCTTGCTCATACGGACATTTCCCCGTGGCTTTTATATCGGCTCCTGGGTTCAAAACGGCAGCTCCATTGATCCTACATCGGCGGGTGAAATGGCTGCAACCTGGGTGCTTTGGTTCACCCTGCATCCCAAGCTACCATTTTGCCAATTGGAACAACTAACACCATGCGCCCATTGACTGACATGACTTTCAAGCGGCAATCTGACTCTATCAAGGGTTCGGAGTTTGACGGCGTGAAGCCTATCTTGGCTCCTGCTGCCATCGGTTCGGCCATGCTGTCAGAGCAGTTGATTGAGCGCACAACCCCGCAGTTGTTCGGACTTCGAGTCTCCGAGTCGAAAAACATCTTGTACGTCAGTGGCGGCATCGTGCACAATACGTGGTTTAATGAGAGGGCTGTCCGCATCGGCAGCTCTGGCATTCGCGTCTGGTTGGTTGGTGAGGTGATTTATCCAACGGGAAGTTTTATTGATAGTGGCGGAGTTGAGCAGGTTTATCGCCAGCCAGGCCCGAAATCAGTCAAACTTGATTTGGCTGTCACGAGCGTTGGTGATGCTGATGCCACCTCGTCCGCGTTTTCGGAATCGAAAGAACCAATCATTTTGTTTTTGGGTGAAGTCCGCAAGCCTGCAAACGCGGGGGAACGAGCGGCCTCTGTCAACGGCTGGTATCTCGATGCCGCTGCACCCGATCAATTTGCCACACCGCAAACCCACATTTCAGTCCTCGCCTTCCGTATCTCTGATTGGTTCACATAACCCCATTGAATTATGATTCTGTCCAAGCTCTCCGAAAACAACGCGCTCAACCTCATCTTTGGCGGTACTGCATGGCCATCGAAGCCAGCGACCTTGTACTATGCGCTGATGACCACGCTCCCGACTGATGCAGGGGGCGGCGTC
>CAYOVR010000237.1:0-1520 GCA_964407465.1 uncultured Candidatus Saccharibacteria bacterium | reverse complement strand
TCTGGACCGCGGAATCGCCAGCCCCGCGGAAACCACGATCGAGGCGGCCGAGGGTGGCCTCCGCTCCGCGCGCCTCGATCTCTACCAGCAGGGTTTCGACCACTCTCGACATTAGCTCGGCCTCTTGGTCTTCTGCCCCTTGTCCTTCGTTGCCTTCTTTGCCTGCTCGATTCGCTCCGCGTCGATTCGCCGGTTTTCTGCTACCAGGGCCGAGACCTTTCGCAGCGTCTCGTCGAACTGATCGCCCGTAACTCCCCAGGTCGCGAGCACGTCGGGAACCGGGATCTCGAAGGTCGCCGCATGGCACCAAACCTCGACGGCGAACTTGTTCTCGAGCCAAAGGTCCACCCGCCCGACCACGCCCTCGAACTGCAGAATGTCGCCGCCATCCCGTTCAATCTCCTCGAGCCCTTCGCGATCCCCGTCAGAGAGGCCACTCCAGAACCGTTCAGAGCGAACCCAGGCCGTCAGTTTCCCAGAGCCTCCGCTTCTCCCTCGGCGCCCTCGTCGACCAGGATGCGACGGAAGTTCGCGACTTGGTTGACGAAGTCGGGATAGGCGAGCAGCCGGTGAATCTGATCGTCGGAGGCGATCCAGTCCTCCGGCGGGTCCGACTGCAGCGGATAGCTCGACATGCCATCCGAACGCCGCTTGTACTTGGCGACGACCTCCGACGGGAGACTCGCGCCGAAGACGTCGTGATACTCCGGCGAAAGCGGCTTCGACGGGTCGTCGACGACCGGCCCGACGAGAGCGACGGCGGCCAGCATCCCGCTGCCGCGGATCGCGGCTCTGTTGGCGCGCAGCAGGGCCTCCGCGTCCATCGTCAACGGGTTGGCCGCGTTCTCGCCGAAGCGACGACGCTCCGAAGGGCTCAGGTCCTTGGCGTAGGCCTGCGCCCCCTTGTTCCAGCAGCGAGCCCACTCCTCTCCGCCGGAGGAAATCTTGATCTTCAACGGCATCGGGCTGTGCTCGCCGAAGCGACGCCCCTCCAACGGAAACCAACGAACTTCCCGCTCGATCGCTTTCGCGTTCTGCTCGAGCTTGTCGATGTCGAACTTGCTCATGATCCCTCCTCGGGGATGAAAGAGACGGGCCGGCGACGCGCTCGACTCGCGCCGCCGACATCGTGACCCACCGGCAAAGATCGAGACCGGCCGAGGAGGGGACGGATCACGACGGACCGCCTCATTGGTTGACTCAGTCCACGGCGAAGGGCGCGAAGCCCATCGCCGCGTGACGATTGATCGCCGCCTTCAGCGCGTTCGCCAGGGCATTCGACGTGCTCTGATCGGTCGCGTTTGCCGTCGAGATCGTCCCGACGGTGATTCCAGCGGCGCCACCGACCCCGCGGTGCACGGTGGCATTCGCGAGATGCGTGTTGAACAGCGCCTTCGCCTGATTCAGGATCGCCTCCACCTCGGTGAGATCGGCAGGCAGCTCCGGACTCGAGGTGTACTCGGCGGCGAACTCGAGCGTTGCGTCCGCGCTCGAGTGAATCCCGGTGTCGGCCCCGTGGG
>CAYOVR010000236.1:0-1529 GCA_964407465.1 uncultured Candidatus Saccharibacteria bacterium | reverse complement strand
AAAATAAATAACATCATCGGCTCGCTCTGGTGGAATATTTGCCAAAATATCCTCAATGTCATTTCCGTGTGGATCAATAAAACAAACACCTTCCCCGTTTAAAATATCTTGAACAATCATGTTTTTCAAAATAGTTGTTTTACCAGTTCCGGTCTGTCCAATAACATAAAGATGTCTAAGTCTATCTTCAGGAGAAAATCTTACTTCTGTTTCTTGCCCACGATAAGAATTTATCCCAAGGAGCACTCCCTTGCTTGTTACTTCAGCAGGTGCAGGAGACAAAGTCATTACACTTTGAGCAATATGAGGAGATGCGACAGTATTTTCTGGCATATGCACCATGCTGGCGATTTCTTTTTGAGTCAGAGGCATATTATTTTCTTCTTTGAAGATTCTATAAGAAAAAGAGTGTAATTCATCGAACAGTCTTGAATCGCTAACATTTTGAAATACCAAAGAATTTGATGTTGTGTCTGTAAATTGATTGAAGGCAGAAGAAATTTCTCTTATCATTTGCTCTGTTCTCTCTTTTGTAGGAGCTGAAGCGACGATACGAATATTGGCAGACAAAATAGTCGAACCAAGTTTCTTGTTCATTTTTTCAATATTACTTCTCAATTTTTCATCGTCCTTTTTGTCTTCTTTTTTATCATCTTTTTCTGGGACAGAAGAAAAGAAATCTTTTGCCGCATTTTTCAATGCACCTCCCCATGAATCTAGCCCGCTATAAACCTCTTTAATATTTGCGCCGTTTCTAACCTGATCAAGAATTCTGTTATATCTTTTAATAAAAGCATCTCCGACAGGTTTTATAACAAACTGAATAGATGCCCCTTCGCCCGCTTGATTAAACTTTGAAAAAGCCGAGATTATCGAAGACATTGGATCTGTAGTGCCATCTTCAAAAGATCGAAGTGGAAAGACTGGAAGCTCTGCTAGTTTGGCCACAGAAGCTACAGCAAAACCTTGTTCATTAAAAATATTGTAGTCGTTTGGAACTTCTTTTATTTTTGCTTCAGGATATACCGCTAACATATTTTTTTCAAAAAGATCGGCACGTGAAGCAGGAACAGCAACATACAAAGACATATTTGCTCCGTGATTTTCCACAGCAAGTTCAAGTGTAAAATATTCTTTTCCTTCAATAGTCCTACCATCACCAACCGCTTGCATACCGGAAAGAAATTGCTCCATTCCTGAAATCAAAGATATTGGAGTCTTTTTTTCTTTATCAAAATTTGGAAGACTAACTTCAAACAGACGCATACCGAGGCCCTTATTTTCTTCAAGACCTTCTCTTAGATCGCTTGGTTTCTGTCCTGTTATTAAATACTGAACTAAAAATCTATGAAAATCATCATCTAAGTGAGGATTGTTCATTTTTTTCAAAACAGAAAAGGTATTCTTCAAACCTTTTTCTAGCATCAAACCAAAAAATTCTTCTATTTGCCGATCGTGAGTCTCTGGTGTGAGACTCAAGACTATTTGCTCCGCTTCTTGTCGTGGAATTAAATTATCTGGTATTACTT
>CAYOVR010000235.1:0-1532 GCA_964407465.1 uncultured Candidatus Saccharibacteria bacterium | reverse complement strand
ATGTCGGCATCATCGCGGTCAGCGCCAAAGGCGAATATGCAACAGGCAATAACCCCTATTTCATGGCAAGCGCCGTCAGGGCAGAGTAAATGACCCTTATCAAATTTTGGGAAAAAGCAAGGGGGCGTTTTGCCCCCTTGCTTTTTTGAGAACCTAATGAGGCTTCAAATCTTTATCTGCGGCAGGTTGCATCTGTATTTTTCCTTGAAGAGGGAAACATTGTGCCTCAAGCAAAGTTGGATACAAATTCAACCACTTAGAGAAAACACGGTTTCTGAAACCATACGATGTTACCGTACATTCTGATGGAACATTTGGAATAGGGTCGGCAACAAAATCTGGCAAGAACGGCCCGCGTTTGGTTGCAATACTCCAAACATTATTCGCTAAACTTCCTTTAACACGGAAAGATACCGCATCTTCTGACGTGCAATCTGGCCTGTTTTCACATCCACTGACCGACCACACATCGCGGGATGGGTCGACCTCATTTTTCGCATTCAAATAAATTATTTCTTTATTAAAATGACCATAATTAAATGCCGATGTTAAAGCCATACGACCAACATCATAAGCAGGCTCATAAATTACAGACACTGCAGCTTCGTCTAGAATTTCAGGAACATAATCACCAACACCTGGAATTCTTGCAGCCACAGGAACGGCAGCAAGAGATGTTACCAAGACAGCAATACCTGCGCGCGTTCTTGAAAACTCACCAAGCGGCAGAGTATCCTCTCCGAATCCTTTAAATTCCTTTTTTTCTTCTCGGAATAGGTTGAAAAGACCATTCAGTCCTTTGCCGACCATATTTGCACCGCCCCTTGGTAACGCCTTGTAAAAAGGCTCACGCGGATGGCAGAACCAATCATATTGGGACAGAACAGCTCTCCAAATTGGTGTTGCAAGTGGAATACGCGAAAGAACAGGCTCAACAACGTTATCGTTAACCCATCCCATTCCGCTTCCTATTTTTCCCAAAATAATCCCGACACGAGATACTTCCTCAACGGTTTCGCTGGCCTTGCTGGTCAGCTGTTCAACACGTTTCAAAATATCACTTGCCTTATCAGAAGCAGTTTTTTTCTTATCATCATCAGTCATGGTAAAAATTCCTTTCAGACTAACTAAGCTGGTTTCGCGACTTGCGCTAATGTAGAACTAAGATTGACATCGTTTGCAATACGATCTTTTGTATCAAGGACAACATCGCCTTTTTCTTTATCATATTTTAGGATATTATTAATATATTGTCAAGAGAAAAAAAAAAAATTTGTTTAGAAACTTTTGCGGTCACTGCCTTAGCAAAATAGCCTGGGATAGCCCTTGCACCATTTGCTGGATCATACCTATCCTTACAAAGACTTGCGATATCATCTTCAGACAGAGTAACAGACAATCCATCATTCTTGATGACTTCATTTATTTTCTGCATCTCGCGTTTTGCAATCTTTTCCAACACAGGAAGTCCCAATGGATGGAAACCAACAATGTTTTCTTTACCCGCAAAGCGGTTCAGAAACTCATTACGG
>CAYOVR010000234.1:705-1534 GCA_964407465.1 uncultured Candidatus Saccharibacteria bacterium | reverse complement strand
AACCAATGTATGGGAATGTTCGAGTAAGACGGCCGGGACGAGCGATTGGACGCGAGTACTCGGAACGCCGAACTTTTCCTATCTCACAGATACGGCAAGCCACCTTGTTCTTGGTGGAACGACTGAGGCGGGAGGGGATTTCGATTTTGATGTGACGAACAATAGTTTCAAAATGAAGGAAACTGGCAGTACGCCGACTCTCTTTGGTATTTTGCAGGTTGCTGATCTCTCCTCCGCCGACAAAACTTATACCTTCCCCGATCTCTCCGGCACGGTTACGCTCACCACCAACAATCTCGGCGTCTTCGCCGCAACCACCTCCGCGCAACTCTCCGGTGTCCTCTCCGATGAAAACACGAGCGGGGGATATATGACCGATCCCATGACGACGGTTGGCGATATCATTTACGGGGCAGCAAGCGGTGTTCCCACTCGACTCGCTGGCGGAACGAACGGACAAATCCTCCAGGCGAATACCGGCGCCGCGCCGAGCTGGAGCACCGCCGCCTATCCCGCGACAACCACGATCAATCAACTCCTCTACTCCTCCGCCGCCAATACCATTACCGGACTGGCGACCGCAAATTCTTCTTTTCTCACCACGAACGGCTCCGGCGTTCCGGGCATGACCCTTATCACCGCCGACACCTTCACCCAGTACGCGCTCCTCGCGGGAAGAAATGGGGGGCAAATCTTGATTGGTGGGACGGGAGCAGGGGATGACCTCACGTTCCAAACAACGTCCAATGTCACTAAGGGTTCCTACATCTTCTCCGAACTCGGAAGCGGACTCGTTCTCTCGACAACGGGAACGCTTTCCGTCGTTTCG
>CAYOVR010000234.1:0-695 GCA_964407465.1 uncultured Candidatus Saccharibacteria bacterium | reverse complement strand
TGGAACATCTGGATCACTTGATCTCTATTCGGAGATTGGCGGGACCGACTACGCCGCGACCCTCTTCGCCAATACCGCGATGTCGAGTAACGCAAACTTCTATCTCCCCGCCGACGAACCCGCGGCAACCTATCTCCTCAATATGACAAGCGGAGGTGTGATCGGATTTGATACGAGCACCTATGCGACGACCGCTCAACTCCACACCCAGAATACCGATACGGGTACCGACGGCACTGCCTTCACGATCGGTGACGGTACCACGGTCTTTACCATCAACACGGGCGCGACCGATGATACTATTACTATCGAGCAGGGCACCTACGATTCCGTTCTCTCTTTCACTCAGCCCGGCGCCGCAACGCAGACGTATACGTTTGCAACGGGTGGCACGGTGTGGACGAGCGGGAAGTGTTTGCTCTGGGTATCAAGCATCTCTCGGATATACCGCCGCCAATACCGCGCTCTCCAACCTCTCCTCCGTTGCGATCAACGCGAGTCTCATCCCCGGCGTCGCCGGCACGCTCGACCTCGGTTCCAGCACCTATCCGTGGCATGAAATCTTTCTCTCGGGAACCTCGGGAACACCCGGCACCAATCAATTCAAGATTACCGGCGCCTCGACGAGCGGGCTTCGGACGATCACGCTTCCGGATGCGTCAGGTACCGTCGCGCTCACCACCAACAATCTCGGC
>CAYOVR010000233.1:0-1562 GCA_964407465.1 uncultured Candidatus Saccharibacteria bacterium | reverse complement strand
TGGCGGTTGTCGCGGATGAACAGGTGCTCGACGTAATCGGTATAGAGCTCGCCCTGGTGCGCGATGGACATCAGGCCGCCGGGGACGAAGTGCTTGCCCAGGCTGTAGGGCGCACCGTTGCGGAACTTCGCTGTGGCGCTGCGCCATCCGCGTGTGTCCCAGATGTGGTTGACGAACGAGAAGATGGCCTCGACGTTGTACGGTGCGGCGGCGGTCGGCAGGAAGTTCTCGGGTCTGCCGTATGGACCCACCTCGTCGCGGCGGTCGTAGAGCTGGATCGCCTGGAACGCGAGGAAGGCGTCGTTGAGGAACCCGTCGAGCAGATTGCTTGGGACGCCCGTGATTCCGATGAAGATCATCAGGCTGTCGAGAAGCCACGACAGGGTGATGTTGATCAGGTTGTTCACCCAGGTCGGCGAGCGACCGCCCAGCAGCATTGTGTGACCGCGCGGGTGGTAGTCGTCGATCGCGAACTCCAGCATCGGAGTGTCGGGACCGTCGACCAGGATGGCGATCGGCTCCTCGAAGTCGACGCCGGCCAGCTCCGAGATGAACACACCCTCAGCGCCGGGCGCCTGCTCGATGACGCCCTTGATCTCGCCGAAGAACGAACCGGCCAGGTCCACAACCGTTTTCACGATCGAATCAAGGATCGTCTTTGTCGGACCGGTGACGGTCAGCCGATCCTTGACGGTCACGACGTAGGTCGGCTGCGTCAGGTTGGCCCACTGGTCGGGCTGCGGGTCGCCCGGCAGCCACAGGTCCATGCGGACATCGACGCCGTACGCCTTGGTCATGTCCTCGATGACGGCGCCGATCTTCTCCATGCGCACCGTGCGGGCCACCAGCATCGAGGTGTCTTTGAGGATGTTCGTCCGCACGACATAGATCGGCGTCTTGAGGGTGTCGAACCCAGCTTTGTTCTGCTGGAGCAGCGTGCCGAACCACGCGCGCACGTCGGGGTTGAGCGACACCACCTGGTTGACGAACTCCCAGATGCCCGCCTGGAGTCGGAGCGCCTGCTCGGCGATCATCGACTCGATACAGCTGACGATGGGGCCGATGAACACAGCGTGCGAAATCGGTTGCGCGGCAAGGGGAAGCCACCACGTCGGGAACACGTGGATGTACGAGAGGATGTCGTAGATGCCCAGGCAGTTGGCCGTGAGCGTCCGCTCGCCCTTCTTGAACTGGTACTTCGTGTGGTCGACGAACCCGGCCCAGCGCACCGGCCCGACCTCGACGGTGATGCCGACGAGTTCCTTACGGCACTGGCGCAGGCGCGGGATGTTCACATCCGGTGCGCTGGGGCCGTCGGTCGAGAATCCGTCGCCGCCCTTGAGCACGAAGTCGCACGTGGGCGTTTGGTTGCGCGGGATGTCGGCGGCCAGCTCGATGTAGTCGCCCACGGTACCGACTCGACGCCAGAGCTTGTCATAGACGCTGACCACGATGTCGGTCTGCTCGTGCGACTTGATCTCGGCGAGCTTGTGCGCGGCGTCGGCCCGTTCCTCGGGCGTGCCGGATCGCAGCTTGTGGTGCAGTACCTCGACCGACTCGGG
>CAYOVR010000232.1:0-1565 GCA_964407465.1 uncultured Candidatus Saccharibacteria bacterium | reverse complement strand
GCCATAGACATGGACGGTATGGCGATACGCCATAGAATGTCAAGAACGACACAAAGATCCCGAGAGCGCGCGGTTCACCGACTGGGTGGCGAAGGATCACGGCGGTGGCCGGTACACCGCCGAGGGTCTGGTCAACGCGAAGAACGGCTTCGGCGGGTACAACGGCAACCGGCGATTCACCTGCGAGGCCACGGTGGACGGCAAGACCGTATCGGCGACGGCGCACGAGCCCTGAACGCACGAATCCGCCCCCGGCCGGTGAGGCCAGGGGCGGATTCGGGAGATATTAGCAGGCTACGACGGCCCGTGGGGGTGGCGTCACTTCACCCGGGCGGGGCTGCCTGTAGCTCGTCGGCATCGCTGTGGGTGAACAGTTCCAAGCGCTTCAGGCGAACGGCTTCAGTCGCCTCCTCCAGGGTGGCAAATTGACCGGCTTCGACAAACTTCTTGTTGTGCATCACTCGCGCACGCCACGGCTTGCGTCGATAAGCGCCCTTCTCGAAATAGACACCCCGGACGCCACACTGGTTATTGGCTTGCGCACCAGCGAGGTGCTCGCGGTTCTGTTTCGCGGTCACTATCCGCAAGTGACTGGGCCGAACGCAGCGCCGGTTGAAGCAGAGATGGTCCAGGATCTGATCCGGCGTGATCGGGCCATGCGTCAGTGAGTAGGCGACCCGATGGGCCAATGCGTTTTTGTGATGGTTCTTGACCGCCGTGTAGTGGAAGAACCCGTATCCACGCGAGCTTGGAGATAGTTTCCACAGCCATCAGCCCTCGGTCTTGTCAACCTTGGCCCAGAACCGTTCTTCGACGTTAGGCAGGTTGCGCCATTGCTCGGACTCGTGGGTAGCATCCACTGCTAGCCCCTCTCTGGTCAGTTCAGATGAGTGGGTTAGGGGTCGGGATTGCGTTGGCGCGCAACCCGGCCCCGTTATTTGATTTTGTGAAAACCATTCTAGCCGATCACCTTTGGTGCGTCTGGTTCATAAGTAGTGCATCCGCAGTGGCACTCCAGCCGCTCGTACGTCGCCGTCGCGCTGTAGCGGGCCACACACGGCGGGTGGACCACCGGGTAGATCGGGATGGGATTGACCAGCGGCACCGACATGGCGACGACGCGGTGGTCGTCCTCGGAGTGGCCGCAGACGCAGGCGGTCATCGTCCCCGCAGGTAGGTTTCGATCCCATTGAGCCGGGTGCCGTGGTCGGTGAGAGTGCCCAGCACGGCATCGAGCTTCACGCCGAGAGTGTCGATGTCGGCGCGCAGGACAGGCCTGTCCCCGTGGTTGTTCACCACCTGTGCGACGGTCGCCACCGTGTTGGCCTCGACGCGATCGAGCTTGTCGCCATGCTTGCGCTGCCTCCAGATGAACACCCCGCCGAACACCGCGGTGATGGTCGACGGCAGCCCGATGATGAGCAGGCCCGCGAGTCCCCAGCCGTTGTCGGGTTCGTAGATCTCCGAGGCGGTGTGGACGAGTTCGCGCCAGATGTTGGTCACTCAGCGGCCTTGGGCGCGTTGGCCTTCGTGTATACCAGCCAGGTTCCGCCGATGGTGGTGAT
>CAYOVR010000231.1:0-1598 GCA_964407465.1 uncultured Candidatus Saccharibacteria bacterium | reverse complement strand
CAGTTAGTTACTCAAAGTTAAAATCTCGCCTGACTCCATTTTCTCTTTACGAAGTCGTTTTGCCTCCGATACCTGCATGACAACAAACTTGGAACGCCACTTATAAAAAGTGACATCACTAAACCCACCTTGGCGGAAGAGCTCATCGATTGGCATTCCGGCTTCGGCTTGTTTCAATTAGCAGATGATCTGCTCTTCGCTAAATCGTGTCCGTTTCATATCCGTCATTCTCCATAAAATGGACGGACTTCACGAACTGTGCTTTGGTACGGTAGGTGGGAGGGCAGGTCAATGTTGCAACAGGTGTCGGCTCTGGGTAAGCGACAGAAAGGCGAGGGAGATTTCGGCGGCGCTGGCTTGCCAGCCTTAATTCGAAAAATATACAGCACATATTGCCTACATTTTTAATATATAGTCTAATTAACGCTATTAAATACACGCCAATGCGAAAAACATGGAATCTAAAGAAGATCGCTTTAAAAGGCTTGCTGAAAAGCGAGTAAACGAGCTTTTGGATAAGTTGAGGTTAGTTGGGAATCTGGCTGATCGGCGGAATTATTCCTATACTCAAGATCAGGCTAAGCAAATCATACAAGTTATAGAAGATCATTCAAAGTCGCTCAGAGCTAAATTCCTAGATCAGGAATTTAAGGAAAAAGCATTCACCTTTAAACCAAAGTCCAAAACCAAATGAAAGTAATTGAAGTTCCGATTAGTTCTCAAGAAGAAACACCGCAGCCTACTACAGAGGCTGACAACTTAACCTGCGGAGGATTCTTTGCTGGCATCGGTGGCTTTTGCGTCGGGTGTGAGTAGGCAGGCTTCAAGACAAGCTGGTGCCTTGATATATCTAAAGACGCAAAAGAAACCTATCGTAAAAATTTCCCTACGGTTAATTATTTTCTAGCGGACATAAAGCAAATTCGAGCTGACCAATTGGAACCCGTAGATGTTCTTCATGCAGGTTTCCCCTGTCAGAGCTTCTCGGGAGCTGGACATCGCATGGGTTTCGAAGATCCCAGGGGGCAACTATTCTTTGAAATTCCAAGACTGCTAAAGGAATGGGGGGTGAAACGTCCCAAGGTGGTTGTTCTTGAAAACTCACCCTTTATCAAAGTTGGCGGATCTGGGACTTGGATAAAAACTGTCATCACGGAGATGCAACGTGCGGGATATTGGTTTAATGAGCGAAATTGTTTTGAGTTGGATGCTCGCGAACACGGCGGACTTCCCCAAAGACGCAAACGACTGTTTATGGTCGCCGTAAGAAATGACCTATTCGACTATAACGGGATAAGTCTTGAAAGTATTGAGCCGTCATCTTCGGTCGAGCTGCATGAAATCATCCATCAACATGATGTTCACGATGATTACTACCTACCTCAGGACAATCGATACAACAAGCTAATCTCTAAAGAGGTAGTCAACGATGATCCTTATCAGCTTTACCAGTTGAGAAAGTACATTGTTCGAGTACCCGAAAGTGGTGTTTGTCCAACACTCACAGCTAACATGGGACTTGGGGGGCATAACGTACCATTCATCCGACATAAAGAACGTTTGAGGAAACTCACAGAAAATGAGTGTCTAGCACTTCA
>CAYOVR010000230.1:1389-1603 GCA_964407465.1 uncultured Candidatus Saccharibacteria bacterium | reverse complement strand
CTTGCCGATGCGAGTAATTTTGAAAAATCACACGATGTCTGGCGTATGGCTGAGTATTTGCATAACTTCTCTGGCGAAAAATTTGCAGGATACAGAGTCGCATCTGGCGCTCATGCAATGGTGGCAGATGAAGTGGTGCGCCGTGCGCCGCTTGGCATCAATGACCTCGCCTCCGCAATCAAGCTCGTTGCGTACTGCTTCCCTGCTGGGGCGC
>CAYOVR010000230.1:0-1379 GCA_964407465.1 uncultured Candidatus Saccharibacteria bacterium | reverse complement strand
GGAATCTGCCGACAAAAAACCGAAGTCACTCCTTCCAAAGACGCTGGCGGAGCTCGTCAAAGAACCTCGCCTCAAGCACTACCTCATCCGTTTGCGAGATGCTGGAGATGAAGAATTTCTCAGTATTTTTCATGATCTCATCGATTTTTCTACGCTGACGGATGAACCGAATATCAGGAAAATTCTCCGTACAACATCAGAAGTAAGTCGTGATTTTGCACCTGCGGAAGAACCTGTAAAAAGGGCAGATGCGCAAAAAGCTGCGAAGAAAAAACAGCAGGCAAAAAAGGAGAAGCCTGAAAAGTCTCAAAAGAAGAGACTCGATGAAGACAGTGAGCTTCCGCCGTACGGACAGGATGAGGAGGACGATCCATCAAAACCACAATCGCTCCGAGAGCTACTGGATACGACGGGTGTGGATATGCGCGAGCTAGAAAAGTTGTCAGGGGTCAAAAAAGGAACGCTCGCAAAAATCGTAAGTGGGGAAGAGCATTGTCCGAAGTCGTTTCTCAGGGTTCTGATTGGTTGTGCGTCGGAATTACCGCAGAAGAATCAGCCAAAGAACGTGCGCTTAGCAGCTGATACTGAAATCTCTGCGCCAAAGAAACCAGCATCTCCTTCGGAAGCTTTCCCGGGTGACCCTGATGAGCTCACGACCGACGACGAAGCAGTAGTCCTGACTCGCATGGTGGAATGTAACGTGACGATCGACGAACTTTTTGCGCACCTCAATACTCTGCCATCACGCGCAGGAAACCCAATACGTTTCAAAGTACTCGAGGCAACCGTCAATGGCGAAAAGCCATGTAAAAGAAAAAGTCTGAATAAACTGATGACCGAAATTGAAGAACTGGCACGAAAAAGATCGTCCAACTGAAACTTTTACTCCCGAAAGAGCGCTGCACCCTTTCGCTTCCACATGAGGAAGCGTATACTCCCGTGACTTATGGAAAACCGTCCATTCAGGCTCGTAGCACCGTATAGTCCTAAAGGCGACCAGCCACGAGCTATTGAAAAGCTCGTACAGGGAATGAAAGACGGGGAGCGTCATCAGACGCTGCTTGGTGCAACGGGAACCGGAAAAACATTCACGATGGCAAACATCGTGCAGCAACTCCAGAGACCGACTCTCGTTCTCGCGCACAATAAAACACTTGCCGCACAGCTCTGTACTGAGTTCCAGCAGTTCTTTCCAGACAACGCGGTCAGTTACTTCGTGTCGTACTACGACTACTACCAACCTGAGGCGTATCTCCCAACCACAGACACGTACATCGAAAAAGATGCGAGCATCAATGAAGAGATCGCGAAGTTTCGTCACGCAGCAACGTTTAACCTACTGACACGCAGAGATGTGCTCATCGTATCCTCGGTGTCCT
>CAYOVR010000229.1:0-1607 GCA_964407465.1 uncultured Candidatus Saccharibacteria bacterium | reverse complement strand
TATTTTGATTTAGCGCCAGAGAATTTGCGTGGTGTCTTTTTTAAGGATGCAGATAAAATTGTGCTTGATGAACTTGAAAGCAAGGGGTTGGTATATAAAAAGTTAAATTACACTCATAGTTATCCGCACTGTCATCGTTGCGCAACTCCATTATTCTACAATGCCTTACCAGCGTGGTTTATTAATGTGCAAAAAATAAAGTCCGAGTTGTTAGCTCAGAATGAAAACGTAAATTGGTATCCTGAATATTTAAAAGAGGGACGATTTAAACTAGGAATTCAAAGTGCCCCTGATTGGAATATTACCCGCAACCGTTATTGGGCGACCGCTCTACCGATTTGGAAATGCCAAACTGATAATTGTAGTGAAGTCATGTGTGTAGCTTCAATTCAAGAATTGATTGATCAGTCTATAAATTTCAAAGATGTTTATCCAGATTATACACACGGGACTTCTGATATTGAGTCCTTAGATATACATCGACCATATATTGATGAAGTGAAACTCCGTTGTGGGAAATGCAGTGGGGAAATGATGCGTATTCCTGAAGTTGTGGACTGTTGGGTGGAAAGCGGATCTATGCCGTTTGCAGAATTGCACGCGCCATTTGAAAATCAAGAGTTATTTCAGCAACGATTTCCTGCTGACTTTGTGGTTGAATACATTCCGCAAACCCGCGCTTGGTTTTATGTCATGCACGTGATTAATGTAATTTTATATGGACGTGCTCCATTTAAGAACGTGGTCACTACAGGAACAATTTTAGGTGAAGATGGTACAAAGATGTCGAAGTCAAAGGGGAATTATCCTGATCCGAATATTGTAATCGAGCAGTATGGTGCTGATGCGTTGCGCATGTATTTGTTAACTAGTCCAGTTATTCAAGGTGAAGACGTAAATTTTTCAGAAAAAACAGTCGCTGAAATCGGTCGCAAAGTGAACATGCTTCTTTGGAACATGCACAGTTTTTATCGCATGTATACAGGGGAGCAGATTACTATAGAGAAGCCAGAGGCTAAACATGTTTTGGATCGTTGGATGCTCTCTGAACTTTCTCGAGTACACGCCGATGTAACGAAGAATTTAGACGCTTATAACACGGTCAAGGCTGGTAAAGCGATTGTTGATTTTATTAACGACGTTTCTACTTGGTACGTTCGGCGTAGTCGCGATCGCATGAAAGCGGGTGGCCAAGAAGCCACCGACGCACTTAATGTGTTTGGTTTTGTGTTGCTTGAAATTTCTAAAATGCTCGCACCATTTATGCCGTTTTTATCTGATCATGTTTATAAAGATTTGACTGGGAAAATGTCGGTGCATTTAGAAACTTGGACACCGGTTGCAGAAAATTTTGACGCTGGATTACTCAAAGAAATGGAGGCACTTCGCGAAGCAGTGACTCTTGTACTTTCTTGTCGTAAAGACTTGGCAAAACCGGTCAGACAACCCTTGGCTGCTTTAGCTGTAGTGTTGAAAGATCAAAACGCTGAATTGAACCAAGAATTATCAAACGTTCTATTAGAGGAATTAAACGTGAAGACAATAGATTCTTCGTTGGTTGATAAGGTTAGTCTGAGACCAGACACCCTAAAAGTTTTACCGGGTAC
>CAYOVR010000228.1:221-1618 GCA_964407465.1 uncultured Candidatus Saccharibacteria bacterium | reverse complement strand
GCGCCAGGTCAGGTCGCCCGAGGCCAAGGTCTGGATGAGCAGGTCGTTGGGCAGGCCGTCGAACAGCGGGAGCTGGCGGATCTGCGCGTAGCCGGCGCGCAGCACCGGTGCTAGCATCGACGACAAGCAGCACTTCATGTGGTGCACCGAGCTGCTCGCGACTAATAATCTTGAGCACGCTCTCCAGCTCGTTCATTAAGTTGACTTTAGTGTGTAGCCTGCCTGCAGTGTCCACTAAGAGAATGTCGTACATTTCATTATTGGCTTTATGCAGCGCCTGATAAACCACCGTGCTGGGCTTAGCGCCCTCATTGGCAGAAACCAAATCCACTCCGATGCGATCACTCCATTCCTGGAGCTGCTCTACCGCAGCTGCTCTAAAGGTATCGGCAGCCGCTAATAAAACTTTCGCACCTTGCGCTTTAAACTGGGCTGCAAGCTTGGCGACAGTGGTGGTTTTACCAACCCCATTTACTCCGACCATGACGACAATTTTAGGCCGTCCGTTGACCTTCTCTGGTTTGATGGATGCATCAGCTGAAGCACTGAGAATGCTCTGAATGTCTTGGCGCAGCAGCGCGGTTACTGTGCTCTCATCCAACGAGCCGCTGGCTGCCGCTGATTGCTTGAGTCGCTCGAGCAGCTTTTGTGTGGTGTTAAAGCCCAGATCGGAGCTCAACAACAGCTCCTCAAGGCTCTCAAGTAACTCCGGGTCTAAAGTTCGCTTTGCGCCGAGGAATCCGCGGAGCTTTGAAAAGAATTGGCTGCGGGTTTTGCTCAGCCCTGCGCTAATATCGGGTTCCGCAACGACTGACTCAACTTCAGCTTGCGGTTCGGCCACCGTGCTCGGGACAGCGACTAGTCCGGAAAATTCAGTTTTTTTTTCTGATTGCCCTTGTAGGCTCTTACTTAGTTCCCTCAGAACATCGTTTAGTCGACTAACGTCATGTCGTAGCGCCTTAAGCTCTTGGTCTAGATTTGTTAGGGTCTTTGCGGTGCGACCCTTGTAGTCTTCAAAGCGGGTGTCGAGATCATCGATGCGGCTTGCAAAGTGCCGATCTGAACGTTCCTGCGGTTTGGGCACGCTGGCAAAGCGTCGAACGAGGTGCAGTGCAATCCAGAGCGCCAAGGCAAGAAAAGCGTAGGTCAGGAACTTAATGTCCCCTGGATTATGGATGCCAATTTTCGCGAATAAATCTGTGATAGCCGTACGCATAGCACTCCTTAACAAAACTTCTCAAATTACAACTGGAACTGCCGCGCTAGGCTCTAGAGATTTACTACTTGCGGTTCGAGCTCGCGCTCGAATTCATCTAGAGTAACACTGAGCGCCGTAGATACGCCCTTTTCCTGCATAGTGATACCAACTAATCGGTCGCTTGCAGCCATGCTCAACG
>CAYOVR010000228.1:0-211 GCA_964407465.1 uncultured Candidatus Saccharibacteria bacterium | reverse complement strand
CTTGTCTACGTTAGCGCGAATTAACCCGAGGAACCGCTCAAGGTTGGCATCATCCAGCGGGGCATCCACTTCGTCCAGGACGCAAATTGGGCTTGGACGATGCAGGAACATTGCCATCAATAAGGCCGTAGCAGCCAATGCCTTCTCGCCGCCTGAGAGTAAGTCCATTGTGCGGACATTCTTTCCGGGAGGGCGCACCGTCAATTCGACG
>CAYOVR010000227.1:0-1620 GCA_964407465.1 uncultured Candidatus Saccharibacteria bacterium | reverse complement strand
CCGTGCGCGAAGAACAGGCCGGCATCCCAGATCGCCTTGGCCATCGCAACCACCTCGACGATCGGGTTCCCGAACAGTTCACCGATCTGCTCGAAGATGTTGTCCTGCCCGGCCCACCACTGGTTGCCCATGACGATCTTGCAGATGGCGCGCTTGTACTCGCCCTCGTCGTCCATCTCGCAGTCGGTGTAGAGGTCGGCCCTGTGCGCGAAGTCGACCCACCAGCTCGGGGTGTTTTGGAGGCGGTCGACCATCGCGCCGCCGGTGTCCGGCCGCGCATCCCAGTCGGCGCCGTCACCGCGGAACCGGCCAGCCTCCCGCATCGGGTTGCCCCACGTTACGGCCTTGGTCACCTTGTGCCGCAGGTCTGCCAACGGCCCACCCGGGGCGAGGCTGTACTTCCACAGCAGCGACGTGACGATCGCGCCCTGGCTGTAGCCCGCGAGCCAGATGTCCTGGCCGCGGTCACCGGCCCAGAACCGGATCTGCTTCTCACCCTCGGCGACACCCTGAGTGATGCTGGGCCACATGGGGAATGTGGCGGCCGGCCAGTTGCCCAGCGGCTGCCACGTGCACAGCTTGCGGCGTTCGAGCTCGCGGGCGGTGTCGGCTGGCGGGCCGGTCCACATGTCGACGCCCGTGCCCTGCGCGGTGATCAGTACAGGCTTTCCGGTCGGCCTCTGGACAACGCCGAGCAGGGCCAGTTCCTCGTCGGAGACCATGAACGTTTCGGCGCGGTGGGTGCGGCGCTGCCACTCCCGATGCACTGCGAGATCGTCCTGGCCGAAGTAGCCATCCGCACGCAGCGGCCCGCCGTCAGCAGCCTTGGCATAGGACGTGAACCGCTTGAGCATCACCTGCTGCCACGCCAGCACGACGGGATCATTGGAGCCGAGGCGCAGGCTCATCAGACGCCGCCAAGGCCGAGGGACCACACCTTGTCGCGCAACGTCTTCCCCTTCGACGCCCACGATGGATGTCCGGGACCGAGCTGCTCGGCGATGTACTCCAGCAGCTCCCGGTCGGTAGCCGTCTGCGGCCACACCTTCGTCGGAGCCGCGTCGGCGGTTTCGAGCTTGGCGTCGAGATACCAGAAGTCGCGGAACAGTGGGTCATTCCACGCGCGGGCGTCGTCGTAGTACGAGACACCGACGCCGTTGACGTTGCCGTGGGATTCCCAGTCGATGCCCCGCGCCGATTGCTTGATGTCGAAGCCGGGCTGGTCGGCGTAGAACAGGGTGCAAGCGGTGTGGGAGTATTCGCCGCCGCCGCCGTGCTGTAATCCGACCATCATGATCGGCTGGAACCCAAGGGCTTTCACGCCGCCGGCGGGTAGGCGTTTGAAGCCGATGTCGTAGACGATCTTGTAGTCCAGGCGGAAGGATTCGGTTGAGCCGTAACGGTTGCCGGACCAGTCGGTGCGGCCCATCAGGTATGCGCCAGTTTGCAGGACCAGACCCGAGCAGTCGGTCGAGTCCTTCGGGTTGGTGGTGAAGGCGCCGCCGAATGCGTATGGGAGTCCTCGGCGGGCGCGGCACCAGTTGTCGGTTTCGCGGGCCTTCGCTTTGGTGATGATCGCGGTCATGGTGTGTCTCCTCTTTCGGGCATGGCGAGCACCCG
>CAYOVR010000226.1:0-1621 GCA_964407465.1 uncultured Candidatus Saccharibacteria bacterium | reverse complement strand
GCCACTATAGGAAACCTTATAAGCAAGGGAAGAAAAAATGCCTAAGAAACCCAAATCCCTTAAAGAAACTCACTTAAAGAATCCTATAGAGATTCCTATAGGAAATAGCAAAGAGACTCCTATAGGGAAAAGCAGTCTGCCTGATTTTGATTCTATTATAAAACAATCTTCTAAATCAGAGGAAATTCAGCCCCTTCCTGAAAGCCCATTCTATAATAAGGATGATCCAAAATGCATAGCACATTCTGCATTCATTTTTAGGCTTGAGAAAGTAAGGGCAGACCTTGAGAATGCCAAGACAAGTAAATTCTATAGTAAACAAGATGCACTTAGGAGAGGGTTAGATGAAATTTATCGCTTTCTAAAAGTGGAGACTGGATATAGACCAGTTTGGCTTTTTGACGGCATGAATGAAACTCTTGGAAAGCTGGGAAGACCAGATAATCATAGTTATGATGAAAGGATGCTTGGAAGCCAATT
Source organism: uncultured Candidatus Saccharibacteria bacterium (assembly GCA_964407465.1). Taxonomy (GTDB): domain Bacteria; phylum Patescibacteriota; class Doudnabacteria; order UBA920; family UBA920; genus JADZEH01. The sequence goes on along the minus strand of CAYOVR010000226.1, from coordinate 1,141 downwards.
TATTCAAGCTCTCATTCAGTTTGGCAGCTCACAAACTCAAGCCATAAACCTATTGTCTATACTTAAAGGAAACGGAGTTGTAACAGAAGGTTTTAAAAGGGACTTTGCTGAAACTTATGCCGAATTTGCGAAGCAGCACCAAAGCCAAGAGAAACTTACAATATTAGACCTTGGACAAATTATTGCTTTTGCAGCATCTGAATTCAGCCTTGAAAAAACAGAAACAACCAAAACACTCATAAAACGGTCACATTTGGCTCTTAGAAAAATATGCCAAGAATTGATAGGGCACATAAGAAAGCATAAAAAATTAGTAGAAAAATATGATGCAGGGCACCACAGAATGCACGATAGAGTGATCGAATTATTAGCTCAGAATTATGATGATCCTATTGAATACTTCATTCCAGCTCAGATCGATGAATCAAACATCATGGAAAAAAATATTCTGACCAGACAGATGATAGACTATTTAAACTCTATAGATTTATTCCTGAACACCCCCCGCAAATAACCATAATACTATGGAGACAACTTGTTTCAATGCTGAGACAAGTTGTTTCATCTGCCCCTCCCTGCGATTGCATCATACATTTGATGTAACGAAATCACAGGGATTACGTTTTAACGGCCTAAGGGGGCAGAAATGAATGAACTTATAGATCCACAAAAATTGGCAAAAATGCTCTGCCTCTCAGAAGCCACCCTAAGAAAGTGGAGATGGGAAGGTAAAGGGCCACGCTTTGTAAAAATAGGCAGGAAAGTTGCCTATCGTCCTTCGGATATTACCGAGTATGTCCAAGGCCAAATCAGGAAATCCACCTCTGATTTAGGGATAAACACCACATAACAAGTTTTCCCCTTAGAGGGTTGAACGCACTCTAAGGGATTTTGGAAGCAAACCCAGTGACGGACAGGTTAACCCCTGCCTGTCATTGGGAGAGCTTTATCTATTTTTTGCTTCCAAAACAAATGCGTTCTCTGCGCGAAGCGCGTTGTGCAATTCGCATTAACACTAAAAGAAAGGACATAAAATGTCAAAAATAGGAAATCTAAAAACTGTGTATCAAGGTAACCGTCAAGAGCTGCATGGGGAAATTAACACTCTCCAAATTCAGCTTAAGATCAAGCTTATCCCGAA
>CAYOVR010000225.1:0-1627 GCA_964407465.1 uncultured Candidatus Saccharibacteria bacterium | reverse complement strand
AGGCCTGGGACGAGAGCGAGGCGTGCAAGATCGTCGAGCAGCTGATCGCCGCGACACGCGAAGTCGACATGGAAACCCGGTGGGATGAGCCGGAGTACGACAACGAAGCCACCTGCACCGACAACCTGAAGGTCGTCGAGTCGGAGCCGGAGCCCGCGCCGCCAGCGCCGATGCCGAAGATCAAGTTCCGCAAGTTCTTCTGCGAGCGCGACGGGATCAAGTGCAAGGTCTACTACTGGGCAACGGCGCGCTCAGACGGTTCGGTGACGGTCAAAGCAAAGCAATACGGTCACGACCTCGCCGACATCTTCGACGGCGTCGCGGGCATCAAGTACCGCAACGACACCGATTCACAGATCGACTACTTCGAGAAGTCGAGCGTAACGATTCCGGTCGGGCACCCGCTGTATGCGGAAGTGCGCGCGCTCTGCAAAGACTGATCAACCACCACAGTGCCGGGGCGAGAGCCCCGGCGGGGAGTAGAGCCATGAAATCCAAAACCATCCCGAACTTCTTCGGCGTTCACAACCAGACCTACCTGCGCACGATTCCCTACCGCACGCACGGCAATGTCGAGCACCTCGGCCTGCAGTGCGTCGTGGCTCGCGAGATCAGCACCGGCGAGTGGGCAGTCCTCGAGGTCGAGTCCGGCCTGCGGTTCGGGCATGCGTACGACTCGAAGAAAGAAGCGATCCAGGCGTTCGAGCGGCTGATTGGTCGACTGACCAAGCAGCAGATCATCAATGGAATGAACGCACGTCAGCGCTTGATGAATAAGACCAAGCGCGCATCGCAGAAGGCCGCCGAAGAGAACGCAAAGGACAAGTAACCATGAACCAGAAATTCACGCCCCGCGCATGCACCGCAATCGCATACGTCTGCCCAATGCAGACGAGCGACGGGCTGCACTTCATCAACGGAGAGAACGCGACTCCGGAAGAGGTTGCGAAGTGGATCGCGGCCGGCTACTACAGGGCGCGTGTCATCGCCATCGAGGTGCAGGATGAAAACAGCTGAACAAGCAGTCTGCCGCATGACGGCAGTCCCGTGCGCGATTACCTTTGCCGCGTACGGGATCCACTTCCGAGCAATCGGTCCAACGGCAGTGGCATCAGGCGAGGCGGAGAAATTCGTCTGCAGCCTGCGCCCGGCCGCGGTCGCGACGCTCCACGCTGCAGTCGGCAAGGCGCGCAACGTCCCGATGACCGAGCAGGAGCGCAGCATCCTGCGCAAGGTGTCGATGGTGCTTGTGCGCCACGGCTGCAAATTGGAGGCAGTATGAGCGCTCGAATGAAGAAGTTCCGCGACCGCAGCCATCGAATTGACTTGCTGCTGGACAAGGTTCACATGGACATGCTCACTGCGCTGACATCCGCAGCAGGGGCGCCAAGCGCATCATCGATGATCAGGGCACTGATCCGGAGGGAGCATGGGAAAGCGGATTACAGGCAAGGTGGTGCTGGGGCTGATAAGCCTGCAGGAAATGGCGGATGACTCGATCAGCTGGCACCGCAAGCACGGCACGCCGAAGAAAGGGTATGCGGAGCTTGTTGCGGCGCGCGAATATGCAGCCGATCTGATCCGGCGCTACAATGCGCGAGTTGAGAAACGCGCGTCGCGATAGACT
>CAYOVR010000224.1:0-1636 GCA_964407465.1 uncultured Candidatus Saccharibacteria bacterium | reverse complement strand
GGCCAGTTGGCGCCCAGGCCGTCGGCGATGTTGGTCGCGAAGGTGTCCAACGTGGAGCCGCACACGATGTTGCGGACCTCGGCGGGGGTGGCTTGGGTGATGATCGCCGCGCCGCCCTGGAGCCCGAAGCCGACACCGCGGTACGCCGCGCCCATCATCGACACCGCGTCCTCGTCCTCGGCCTCCCAGATTTTCAGCGCGTCGGCCCACAGCTCGAACGTGCGCTCGCCGTCGATGCACTTGAGCGTCAGCGTCTGACCGGCCAGCGGCGGGAACAGCGTCAGGGAGAACGCGAGCGGGTGCTCGACGAAATCGACGAACGCGCTGATCTTGAGGTAGCCGAAGCCGACGCGGGCACGGATGCCGTTACCGTCCCAGTTGCCATCCTCGTCGCGGCCCATGCGGCCCCAGATGTCGTTGGCCGCACCGGAACCCACCGTGAACTCAGGGGTGTTGTCGATGATGATGCTGATCTCTTGGCCGTCGCCGGCGGTCTCAAAATCCTTGAATGGGCCGCAGATCACCCGGCGTGTGCCGGTGAAGAACACTGAATCGGGATCGTCCTGCCAGCGGGCGTTGTCCCCATTGGCGTACAGGAACCCAACGCCGTTGCCGCTGTAGAGCATCGGCCAGTTCGGGCCGACGTTGCGCTCGTCGGTGTAATCGACGTTGAACGTGTCGGTCATGTCCTCGTAGAGGAACTCGAAACTATCGAGGTCGGGCCATGACTGATAGAAGGCGTTATCACCGCGCAGCCGCAGCGTGAGCTTCTGCGACACGTTGTCCTGGCCGACCCGCTCGGGGGTCATGTCGGTCTTGCCCCAGCGGATCGGCGCCCACCAGTAGCCCATCTCCGGTGTCGCCCAACCGAACTCGCTCTGTTTGTGCGCATCGAGGCACTCGTGAACGTGGCGCCGCAACTGCCGCAGGTGCTTGGCGTCGCGGGCGGTCAGCACGACATCCACGTTGATGTCGGTCGGGCCGTAGAGCGCATCGACGAACGACACGCCGTCCTGGGTCGCGCCCTGCTGGTCGATGAACTCCCACGGCGCCATCAGTCCCGTAATGCTGGTGACCTGAACGGATTCCGGCGCCATCGGGTCGGCCATCGCCAGTCCGCCCATCAGCCAGAGGATGATCTGGTGGTTTGGGCTGACCAGCGACACCATCGGGAGGTCGCCCTTGCGAACGTGATACATGGCATGAGGCCCAGCGACCCCACTCGGATAGACGATCGTCACCGCGGCTGCCTCGACGCGGCCGACGCGCTCATGAGGTTCTGCATGTCGTTGTGCGTCGGGTCGAACCGGGTGTTGTTGTTGTTGTTCGTGACCGACAGGTTGTAGGTGGTGCCGTCGCCCTTGCCGACGTTCGATCCGTTCGCACCGTCAGCGCCCGGCTGGCCACCCTTGCCGCCCTTGGCCTGCTGCGGCGACATCGGCCCGGGCGGCTTCTTGCCACCCTCGGCCATGTTCTTGTTCTCCTTGCCGCCCATCTCTCCAGCCGAGTTCGGCAGCGCGGGACGGGCACCGGCGACCGCGACCCCGATGCGGCCGAGCCAGGACTTACCGGGGTCGGCCAGCGCGGAGTCGTTGAGCGAGAAGGTCTCCAGCAGCCCGCCGGCCAGCGCGCCGAC
>CAYOVR010000223.1:0-1637 GCA_964407465.1 uncultured Candidatus Saccharibacteria bacterium | reverse complement strand
GGTCGCTCTTGTACCACGGATTATCGGCAAACCAGTTCGCCAAATCCTCACGGCTGATCTGTTCCGCTTTGGGCGATTCGGCTGGCTTGTTGAGTTTCGCGGCCTCGTCCATCGCGGCACGAACCCCGGCCTTGTCACCAACCTCGGCGGCGGCTTCTGCCTTGGCCTGAATATCGGCCATTGCCCGCTCATAGCCGCGCTGTTCGGAATTGGAAAAGAACTCGTTGGCCTTGCGAAATTCCTTGCGCATCTCAGCCAATTCGCCCTTGAGCGTCTTAAGCTGACTCTTGAGGATGGGCATGACCTCTTCACCGCGCTTCACGAACGTCTGCGCATCGACCCAGAGGCTCTTGTCGCCCTTGAAGTCCTCTTCGGGACGCCAGCCAAGATCACGCGCCTCGGTTTCCCAATCGCGCTCCTGACTATCGTTCCCGCCTTGTGAAACGTCGATTTCCTGCGACTCCTGCGCCGCAACGTCCTGTAGTGCGGTCATTGTGCTGCCTCCCAAAACCCGATCACGTCCTCATCATTGCAGATGCGGTAATCCTCACCGTCCGCGCCCTTGTGCATCTTGCCGGAATACTGAGCCATGATGACCTCATCGCCAGCCATGGGGATGCGGCATTCATCGCCCCAATCCTTGAAAGCGTTGCCCCCGCCAGCGATGAACGTGGCGCGGGTCTGCGCGTATTTCTCACGCTCTTTGGTGACATCAGCGATAATGATCCCGCCCTTCGTGACCTCTTCGACGGGGTGAGGCTTGATCAGCACCCGCATGTCGCTCGGAATGATTCCTGATTTATTCTGCATCGTCTTCCTCTATAGGCTCCAAATCGAACACACCGCGCACGGCATTACAGTCCAGTTCCACCATCTGTTGGCACAGGAACGCCTCCATCTGGTCCGCCTCCTGCAACACCCGGCCCGACCCCCATGCCTCCATCAGGTTCACCCGACGCTGGCTCAGGTATTCCAGATACGCCTTCGTCAGCCGATGCTCCTTCCACATCCGAAACACTTCCGGGTCCGTGAGTTTGTTCGTTGCCATATTCCCCGCTATCTCCCGCCAGTTCGCGGGCTTGGATGATGAAGAAATTCGCGTCATTCGCACTGCCCATTTCAGCAGCAGCCTTCGCGGCCATTACGAGTTGCGCCGCAGCTTGCGCGTCCTTCAGTCGGATCGACGCCACTGTCTCATCACGCTTGTTAGCCATGTCGGCCTGCGCCATCAGGAAGGCAGGGTCTTGATCCGGCCCCTTCGGCTTCAGAAGAGCTTCGATGTCGGGCGTCCCCGCCGCTTCCATGGCTCTGCGATCCAGTTCCACCTGATCTACGTTAGGATCGCCCCTGAATGTCGCCATCAGGAAGTCGATACGGCTCATCTTCTGTAGATCTGTGACCGCCGTGGGGTCCGACATCGGAGACACGTCCAGATCGTCCTCACGATAGTCTGCGGCCATGATCTCGCCCGGAACATCGTTGAGGTTGAAATAGACCTGTTCGTCCATGTGATAGCGGTTCAACTTGAACAGCATGCGCAAATCGGTTTTGAATGCTCGATGGATACGCTTGTAGATTGCGGAAAACACCTTCATGCCCTGCTCAATAGAGGCCATAGTAGTAGTTGCTGGTGTATT
>CAYOVR010000222.1:0-1650 GCA_964407465.1 uncultured Candidatus Saccharibacteria bacterium | reverse complement strand
CTGGGGGCTTGCCTTTAGCCCTGACGGGGCCTTTCTGGCGGTGGGCCACGAAAGTTCGCCCTACGTCAGTGTTTACCCCTGGTCTAGTTCTGGCTTCGGGACCAAGAAAGCTAATCCGGCAACCTTGCCGGCGGGGATTGGTAACGCTGTAGCCTTCAGTCCCGACGGCGCTTTCCTGGCGGTGGGCCACAACGGAAGCCCCCACGTCAGCGTCTATCCCTGGTCAAGCTCGGGCTTTGGGGCCAAAGTCGCTAATCCGGCAACCCTGCCTGGCGGTGACGTGTATGCCATGGCCTTCAGTCCTGACGGGGCCTTCTTGGCGGTCGCCCATGACGCCTCGCCCTTCATCACCATATACCCCTGGTCCAGCTCTGGCTTCGGTACCAAAGTCACCAACCCGACAACCTTGCCGGCTGGCGGCGTTGGCGACTACAGCTACGGTGTCGCCTTCAGTCCTGACGGGGCCTTTGTGGCTGTAAGTATGACCGCATCGCCCTACATCCATGCTTACCGCTGGTCCAGTGCTGGCTTTGGGACCAAAGTCGCTAATCCGGCAACCCTGCCGACGAACTTTGTTTTGGGGGCTGCCTTCAGCCATGACGGGGCCTTCCTGGCTCTGGCTTCTTATGGCACCCCCTTCGTTCTCGTTTACCCGTGGACCACAGCCGGGTTCGGTACCAAAGTCGCTAATCCGGCAACCTTGCCAACAGGTTTATGCTACGGCATTGCCTTCTGCCCCTAACCCCCGGACCAGACGTTATGTATGCAACCTTGAAAGATGGCGCCATTGACGACTACCCCCTGTCGCTACCAGACCTGCGCCGCGCCTGGCCGCTCGTCAATTTTCCGCTAAGCCCGTCAGCGGAGGACTTGCTTCCGCTTGGGATTGTCGAGGTAATTACCGGCGTTCAGCCTGAGTACGACCCCGACACGCAGACGGTGGTGGAGCAGGCCCCGGTATTGGACGCGGGCCAGTGGCGCGAGCGCTGGGCGGTGCAAGAAGTGCCCATGCAGGAGCGCGAGGCCCGGTTGGCTAACCGCCGCGCCAGAATGAAGTGCTCGCGGGCGCAAGGCCAATTGGCCTTGCTCCAGGCGGGAGTGCTCGACGCCCTGGAGGCCTGGGTTGCTACGCAGAGCCGAGAGACCCAGATTGAATATGCGGCGCGGGGCGAGAGGCGTCGGGACTGGCCGCTGGTGGCCACGGGCGCGGCGGCCCTCGGGCTGACGGATGCGCAGATGGATGACCTGTTTCGCCTGGCCGATACGCTATGACAGCCTGTCAGACCTGCAAATACTATCTGACCTACGCCTGCCACTTGCGCAGCCCTAAGTGTCGGGTGGCCTCCCCATTTTTCGCTGTGAAAGGGGTGGGGTGCCCCCACTACCAGCCCAAGCTATAGCGCGATCACGTCATTCGCTACGGCGGCATCCGCATCGCGGTGTGAGACCAGCAGGACCTGCTGGCCAGTCTTAGCCAGGCAGGTGGCCAGCTGCAGGGCGTTGTCATCGCTGGCGGCTGCTGAGACCTCGTCCAGCAACAGCACCTCGAAGCTCGACCCCACCGCAGCGGCTAAGGCCAGCTTGGCCGCCACTCCCAGAATGGCCAGCTGCTGCCCAGAAGCCAGCTCCAGGGGCAGCTCTTCCCCGTCC
>CAYOVR010000221.1:510-1670 GCA_964407465.1 uncultured Candidatus Saccharibacteria bacterium | reverse complement strand
GCATCTGCGTATGCTTCACAGGTGGATCCGATATCGTTTCGTTTGCCATCTGCGATAACAATGAGGTTTTTTTTCTTTGCATGCTCACACACCTCAAAAAATACTTTCATTCCTTCCCAACCAAGTAGCTCAAAGTATGCGAGTTGTGGTTTTACTGCTGCAGCATGAGTTGCGACTGCATCGATAATACCGATACAAAATTCTTTCACGCCTTGCACGTCTTTACGGACACCTTCCGGAAGTTTTTCAATCACAGGATCTAGCCCCACGCATGCGGGGGATGTTTCACTGATTCGCTTCTGAAGATGGTCGGCGTAGTGCATGACCAGAAGTGTAGAGCGAAACATGAAAAGTGAAAAATGAGTTATTTTCTGATTCTTCATTTAAATCCCAAGCTGTTGCCTGTACTGCAACGCTTCTGCAATGTGATTGATGCTGATGTCATCACTATCTGCGAGGTCTGCAATTGTCCGCGCAACTTTGATGGTGCGATGATATGTGCGCGCCGAGAATTGCAATTTTTCAGCAGCCTGCTTGAGGAGCACCTGACTCTTGAGATCAAGTGGGCAAAAAGTTTCGATGTCGCGGACGGTCATCTCTTTATTCGTCGAGAATCCTTCTTTTTTGAAGCGTTCTGTTTGGCGTTTTCGCGCTGCTGTGACGCGTTTACGGATCGTTGCACTTGTCTCAGCCTTCGGGTCACTTTTGCGCTGTAGATCAGCAATATCGACGGGTTGCACATCAATTGTAAGATCGATGCGATCAAGCAGAGGTGCAGAAATTCTGCGTTTCATTTTTTCTGACGATGCCGAACTGTACTGCGGCGGGTTCATTGCTCCGACCAAGATAAAATCCGCAGGGAATGTCACAGTTCCTTGAGCACGGTTGATCGTTATTTTTCGGTCTTCCATTGGTTGCCGTAGTACTTCCAATACTTGCGGTGGAAATTCTGCGAGCTCATCGAGAAAAAGAACTCCGCGATGTGCGAGTGAGATTTCTCCAGGCATCGGATGCTGTCCGCCACCAACGATCGCGACGCCGCTTGCAGTGTGATGCACGGTACGAATGGGCCGCTCACTGATGAGTGGCGTGGAGGCCGGCAGTAAATTTGCGACCGAATAAATACCCGTGATTTCCAACGATTCATCTTGTGTGAGAGG
>CAYOVR010000221.1:0-500 GCA_964407465.1 uncultured Candidatus Saccharibacteria bacterium | reverse complement strand
AAAATACCGCGTAGGGCTCCCGCAAGAAGGGTTTTTCCTGATCCTGGTGCGCCCGACAGAAGTACGTTGTGGCCTCCAGCTGCAGCAATTTCGAGTGCGCGTTTTGCAAGCGCTTGGCCACGTACATCGGCAAAATCGATGACATTCAGCGGTGCTTCTGGCGCACATGCTGGTGCAGCAATCACAGGTGGTGTCATCGTGCCACTCAAGCATGCGATCACATCTTTGAGGTGGTCAACCGCGATGACTGTAAGGCCAGGAACGAGTGCGGCTTCAGCACCGTTCGCAGAGGGGACGACAATCTGTGTGAGTCCTTGCTTCATGCATTCTAATGCGCAGGCAAGAACACCAGAGACATGACGCAGTTGCCCATCAAATGCGAGCTCTCCGAGGAATGCAGTATTTTCCATCGTCTTCTGCGGGATCTCGATGACGGAGTTACTTTGCAGAATGCCGAGTGCGATCGGCAGGTCAAAGCGCCCGCTTTCCTTGGGCAAATC
>CAYOVR010000220.1:0-1672 GCA_964407465.1 uncultured Candidatus Saccharibacteria bacterium | reverse complement strand
ACTTTTATCCTTGGAAGATTCTTCAGAGGGTATTTTTGGTGAAGATTTTAAAAATAAAATAAATTTGCTTGTTGGTGAATACAACAAAATAGACAATATGCTGGCAGGACACAAAGAAATTTTAGAAGATCTACATATGACCAACGACTCCCTTCTTACAACAAAGACGAATGCAACAATAAAGAGATTAACAATACTTTCTTTTATAATGCTTCCACTTACTTTGATTTCTGGAATTTTTGGAATGACAACGCGAGCTCCTTTTATCGAAAGTAACCAAGAATTCATTCTAATCATCGGGGCGATGTGTTCAATTGCGATTATAATGTTTTTGTATTTCAAAATAAAAAAATGGCTGTAAAATTCTTCAACACTAGAACTCAAAAAAAAGATGAATATGTAGCTCCACATAAAAGTGGGGTTTATACTTGTGGCCCAACTGTTTATAACGATGTAACAATCGGAAACTGGCGAACTTATGTATTGGGAGACATGGTAGTCCGAACTCTAAAAGAAGGTGGTATTGATGTTAAATACATTATGAACATCACTGATGTTGGACACCTTACTGGAGACAACTCAGGGGACGCCGACACGGGTGAAGACCGAATGGAAAAGGCAAAAAAAGCAGAAGGATTGAATGCTTGGAAAGTGGCAGAAAAATACACTGAAAGATTTTTATTTGGCTTTGAAAAACTTAACCTTACAAAACCAGAAATATTTTCAAAAGCGACAGAACACATAAAAGAGCAAATCGAATTGGTACAAAAACTTGAAAAAGAAGGTCTGGCATACAAAATAAGTGATGGAATATATTTTGATACTTTGGCTTATGAGGCAAAAGGTTTTAAATATGGAGAACTTTCAAACTTAGACGAAATCCGCGAAGGTGCACGTGTTGAAATAAATACTGAAAAGAAAAATCCACGAGATTTTGCTTTGTGGAAATTTTCCGAAACTGCTGGTGTGCGTGATATGGAATGGGAGTCACCTTTCGGTCTTGGGTTCCCTGGATGGCACATAGAATGTTCTGCAATGTCTATGAAGTATTTAGGCGAGCAATTTGATATTCACGTTGGAGGAGAAGATTTGAAAAGCACGCACCATCCAAATGAAATTGCCCAATCTCAAGGAGCCACAGGTCACTCGCCATTCGTTAAGACTTGGATTCATGGAGCATTTCTACAAGTTGATGGTGGACGAATGGGAAAAAGTTTAAGTAACGCTTATACTGTTTACGATCTTATAGAAAAAAATATTGACCCTTTAGCATTAAAAATGTTTTTCTATGGTGCCAACTATCGTACGCCTCTTAACTTTACTTGGGAAGGACTTGAGGGTGCAGAGAAATCTCTAAATAGAATTCGTACGGCCTATTTCAACTATCTATGGAAAGAAAACGGACAGATTGGAGAATTAAACGAAGAACTAATTACTGATTTCAAAAATGCCATAAATGATGATTTAAATTTACCGAAAGCAATTTCTATTTTTATTTCTGTTATTCACGAAAACCTAAATCCAAAAGACAGAGTCGCAACAATCCTTGAGATGGATAAATATTTAGGACTTGGTTTTGATAAAATCAAATATTCCAAAAATGAAGAGCTCGAAAATATTTTAGAAGAAAGAAAAATTGCTCGAAATGAAAAAGATTTTGCAAAAAGTGACG
>CAYOVR010000219.1:0-1675 GCA_964407465.1 uncultured Candidatus Saccharibacteria bacterium | reverse complement strand
GTTTCTCCGGGGGGATGAGGAACTCTTGATGCCCCTTCATCTTCAGGTCGAGTTCCCGCGCTTCCACCAGGCGCGAGTTGAAGTCAACGGCAGCCTTCTGGTCCGGGCTCAGTTTGTCGTACTGCTTCCAGGACAACTGAGTCGTCGACAGGTCATCGGCCTTCACCGGCTGCGGCTCGTCCTGCTGATCCGGCGCACGGTATCCCGGCTTGTTCGCGTACAGGTCTGTCAACTGTTGGATCTGCCACGGCTCCAACTCGTAGGTGAAGTCTTCCAACTCCTTCTGTTTGCGATACTTCTTCTCACCCTTCGGATTGACAGGAGCCTCGGGAGTTTCCCACTGCTGCTGCTGCATCCAGTCCTGCTTGACGGTAGACGGTAACAGATCAGTAACGTTGTTGACCGCGGTCTGCACGTCGTACACGGTGGGCGCGAGTTGACGCTGTGTCTTCTCGAGTACCTTTACCGGGTTGACATCCCCGATCTTTTTGAATTCCTGAAATGACTTGGATGCCGGGCCGACATTCGCCCCGAGTCCGAACAGGTTTGCCATGTCGTCACCTCACAGCTTCATGATATAGACGAGGGCGTAGTACGGCGGCATGTTGTTGTGGGCCTGGCTCGCATTGGCGGCTGTATTGGGATTCACGGTGTGACTGTGGGGAGCATTACCAGATTGCACCGTGTGACCGTGCAGCCCCAGAGAGTTGTGAATAGCGTGATAGTGGGCGCCATCGTACGGGATGGCGTCGTGACCGTTGCCGCCTTGTGTGGCTGTCTTGCCGGTGCCACCTACGTTCAGGTCGTTGACATACGGGATCCACTTGCCTTGGTGAGCGTGGTTCCCTGCATAGTCCATACCGTGACTGTGCGCAAGGTTTGTCTCTGATAGTCCGTGACTGTGAGGAGCATCAGCATTTGCGGTGGTATGCCCATGCGCCGGAACACCTGACTGTGCAGCCGTCAATGTCACAGACGACTCGCCACCGGAAGAACCCGCAGCACGTGAGTTCGATGCACCGATGATGAACCTGTCCTGAAGGTTCGGTGTGCCGTTGAGACCGTCACACACTGCCCAGCCGGAAGGGATGACCGAACCGTGGAACGCGACAATCACCCCCGCCGGTACGCCACCGACCGCCGTGGGAAGCACAGGCCCCCAGACATCTGGGGCAGTGGTGGCCATGATGCGCCCGGCTGGAACAGGACTAGCAGGCTTGTCCAGTTTCCCGTTGTCGAGCGCGATCAGCCCGGCTTTCACCCACAGGGTGTGGTCAAAGTGCCCCGGCTCTCCCTCTACAGGATCAGCCGGCCACGGGGTGGGAAGTAGCGCCATGATGTTCTCCTACACGTACCAGAATCGAATCTTCCTGGTGGTGTTTGGCCCCAGGTAGACAGCATTGGTTGCAGGGTTCAACAACAGTTGCACGGTTGTCGGTGTTGAGCTGACATCCACCACGGAAAACACGACTGCCTGGTACTTCAACCCGGGAGCAGTGGCCCATCCTGTGACATCGGCTGTCATCGTTGCCTCGTGGTACAGAGGAACACGCCCATCGACGTACGACTTGGTGGCGAGATGCCCGTTTGCCACAGGATGTCCGGCTGTCACCGGAGTGGAGATGATGAGCCCTGTGGGATCCACGCGCAACTGTGACTCGGGCGTTCCGTTCTT
>CAYOVR010000218.1:0-1684 GCA_964407465.1 uncultured Candidatus Saccharibacteria bacterium | reverse complement strand
CTTCGCCGAACCCTTTCAGCTGCATCAGCTCCATCTTCAGATCGATAATCTCATCGACACCAGCAGTCTGCGACGCATCATCCCGCAACGACTCCAGCTTCTGCTTCGCCTCATCAGCTTCAACGTTGGCAATCTTCAAGCGCCGGTTAAGCTCCTCGACTTTCAGTTGCAATTCCTGTGAAGGCTCAGAATTCTGACGTAGCTCTTTCCAACTCATCTGCCGCACTGCTGTGCCGTAAAAGCTGCCGTCTTCATCGAATAGCAAAAAAACGCTATCAAATTCGTCGCCGGGATTTTCCTTCGTCAGCTCCACCGGCGCGACAAGTAGATAAAGAATAATCTCCGATCCGTTCTTACCCGCCACTCGATTGGGTAGAACTGTTCCAGGATAGAGGCGGATACTGTCGTCACTTAGTCGCTGCACCAGGACGACCTTGCTCGGCAAAAATGGAAGCGTGACTAATTGGTCTACGAGTCCAACGTGCTTTGCACTTGGTGCCTCGTCTGCTCCCACCGCAGAAGTAAACCCCAGAGCCAGCACAGAGCTGAGGACAAGGCATAGAACTAGATTCTTAAAGTGATATGTCATGAGAAGACCCGATCCCAGAAGGACCGCTCCTTCTTCTGCTGTGGCTGGTTCGGCTGCAGCGGCGAGTTTTGCTGTTGAATTAGCATCTGCTCTAGCTGTCGCACTTTCTCACGCTCGGCGTTAACCTCTTCAACCAGCATATTCACTTCACGCGCTCGCCGGTAATCAGCCTCAAGCCGACCCAAATCAACGCTGTAAGCGTCGCCCAAGAACTCCTCCATGCCGCCGTAGCTATCGCCTTCCTGCCAGTTGGCCAAGTACCAGCGGTCTTCGCGAGAAGCTACGCGCCGAGCAAGTTCTACTGCTTTGCCCCGCTTCGTAATTCGGCCTAGCACTGAAAGCGATGCATACTCTTTCGAGACATCGTTCAGCGCGACTTCGTAGTCCTTTTTTGCCTTCTCCACCTGCTGCTGTAATTCATCGCGGCGCTCAAGCGCGCGGGCTTTCAGCGTCTCGCCGTCATTCAGATACTTCACCAGTTGCTCATACTTGTCGCGCGAATCGATGGCGACCTTTTCATTGCGCTCAATGCTGCGATCTAAAATTCGCTGCTGCGCTTTGAGGTAACTCCAACGGTTCAAATCAAACTCTTCGCCAAGCTGCGCCTTAGCGCTGGAGTCGATTGCATCTTCCGGAAGTGGGCGTAACTCCCAGCGGCCTTCCCGCTTATCTTCGCTCAACACATATCCCGCATAGAAGTCGCCGTTCTTTTCTCCGTACATACGGTAAGTTTGACCAGCATAGCGAATCTGTACTGGCAAAAGCTGGTGCGAGTTAGGATCACGCACCTTTTGATCCTTCTGCAACGGAACTAGCTGTGGTTTCCAGCCTTCACGCAAAACAGCGAACACCATCGAACGCTGGTCGGGCATGACTTCAACATAAAAACCTGTTGTCTGTTCTTTTTCCTGCCCCAAATCAGAAAATGCACCGGAGTAACGGCCGGGTGGCATCTCGGGGAACCCATCAACGGTATGCTCTCTTGCTGCCCACCAGATGAGGACCAGCAAAAGAATTACGGACAAGGCGATAACGTAGTTTCTGCGCTTCACTGCTCAGCTTCAACCGCAACGAGTTTCTAAAAATTGGGATTAC
>CAYOVR010000217.1:1311-1688 GCA_964407465.1 uncultured Candidatus Saccharibacteria bacterium | reverse complement strand
ATCTTTCCCTTGTCGGTGTCCGGGACCTAAGCTTGATTGAATCGCCACCGTGCGACCGTCAAGTAATTCGCACTTACATCGCGACGTACGAGGATAGTGTCGTGCGCGAAGCAATTCTTCGTGAGTTGTCACGCTCGGGCCAAGTGTTCTTCGTTCACAATCGAGTCGAGGATAGTCACAGCTTTGCGGCTGCAGTTTCACAGCTTGTTCCCGAGGCGCAGATCGGAGTAGCACACGGACAGATGCGAGAGAATGAGCTTGAGTCCGTAATGCACAGGTTCGTAAACAAAGAGCTGAATGTGCTGATTACAACCACCATCATCGAGTCCGGTCTCGATATTCCGAACGCAAATACAATCATCGTGCATCAGGCCGAC
>CAYOVR010000217.1:0-1301 GCA_964407465.1 uncultured Candidatus Saccharibacteria bacterium | reverse complement strand
ACAGCTCTATCAGCTGCGCGGGCGAGTCGGGCGCAGCAACCGCCGCGCGTATGCCTATTTGCTTGTCGCCAACCCCGCGACTCTAGGCGAGGAAGCTCGCAAGCGCTTACAAGTCCTAAAGTCCCTCGACGATCTCGGAGTCGGGTTCAGGCTGGCAATGCAAGACATGGAGATTCGCGGGGCCGGAAATATTTTGGGCCGCGATCAGTCGGGACACATCAACCTAATTGGGTTCGAACTCTACTCTCGCTTGTTGAAAGACGCAGTGCTTGAGCTTCGGCGAAGACAGGCGAATGAACCGGAGCCGGAGACAGAAGCGGAAGCAGAGGCAATTGAACCCGAAGTGCATATCGGTTTTCCCGCGCACATTCCACCTGACTATATCCCAGACGTTTCCGAACGCTTGCTCCTATACCAACGCCTAGTAGATCTACAGGACAGGCAGCAGGGATTCTCTATCGCCGAGGAGATAGAAGATCGCTTTGGACGATTACCAAAAGAAGTGGAGCATCTGGTTGAGCTGATGTGCTTCCGTGCGCTCTGCCGCCGCGCCTTGCTCAGTTCCGCAAATTACAAGTCCGGCGTATTGCGCTTAACCTTCCATCCAAAAGCCAAACTAGATCCGCAGCGGCTGCTGGAACTAGTCAGTAAATCGAGCGGCAAATTCAAACTTCGACCGGATTCGGTGCTCCTTGCCTCTGTAGAAAGTAGTGAGATAGACTCCCCTGACGATTTCACAAGAATTGTGGATCGTTTACTGACGGACGCCGGCATCTCGCACTAGGCACTGGCGTCAAAACATTGCATCAACATCCAGGGCTATGCGCAGTTATCTCAGCAGTAAACTTTTTTGTGCCAATTCTTCTTGCGGTGAGCTACTGAGCGGCAAGTTTATCGGCAACAACCGGCTTTTTATCTTCCCGTTACTATTTGTTCTGGCACTGTGCCGCGCAGGTGTAGCGCTGGCGGAGGACGATAAGCAGGAACCAACGGATGCTGAGCAACCCGCGGCAGTTGAAGAACCGGTATCGACTGGTCCGGTTACACTCGATCGCATCATCGCCGCCGTCGATGGTGAGCCGTTCACTACTGGCGATCTTCGCCGCTTCATGTCCGCACATGGGCAGACAGCACCTAAGAACATAAGTTCAGCCGATCCCGACGTTCAAAAGGCACTGCGCGAAATGATTCTTGCCAGACTTCTCGAAAAGGAAGCTGAAAAGAGCGGCATCTCTGTCAGCGACGAAGAAATTGACGCCTACATCAATGAAGTGCGCACGCAGAACCAACTCGATGATGGT
>CAYOVR010000216.1:0-1691 GCA_964407465.1 uncultured Candidatus Saccharibacteria bacterium | reverse complement strand
GTTGGTAGTACGACGGTTTCAGTTCGGCTCCGATGCCGTAGCGGCCCATCTGCACTGCGGTATACACTTCAGATCCGACACCCATGAACGGCGTCAAGACCCGCTCACCCGGCATCGTTCGCAGATCGATGAACCGTTCGATCACGTCGAGTTGCAATGGGTGGACGTGCTTCTCGTCGTCCTCATCGCGGGCATCCCTGAATGGCAGCACCCGATCAAGGCGTATGTCGTCCCACACCGACGAGGCGTACCGACGCCAGATGTGATGTGAGTACCGGTTCGTTTTCTGGTCACCGTCCATGCCACGGAACCGCAGCAGGTCGGCGGGGACCGGCTCGGACCCTGCGTAACCGTTCGTGAGGCCGTACGAGTGCGCGATGGGTACCGATTCGCCGGGCTTGCGGAACACCAGCAGCTCGTCTGCCGACGCAACACCCCCGTTGGCGGCGTTGTCGCAGATCGTCTTGTGGCTCAAGTTCTTCTGCATCGTCCGGTTCCGCACCGCCAACGGTTCTTTCCAGATCGCGTGACGCGCAACATAGATCCAGCCCTCCCGCTGGTGCGCGCGGATGACATCACCGGGGAAGTCGACCAGACCGTCGCGGCCTCCGCCTGTGTTCCCCGTCGGGACCGGGGCGGCATGGACACCCGAGAGCCGACCCGGCATCGTGACGCGGAACTTCTCGCGAATGATGAAGCCGTAGTGCTCCCAGAACTCTTGGTAGTCACGGGCGTTCGATAGGTCGCGGTCGTTCGAGCTGTACTGATACAGCCCGGAGAACGGCGGGCTGTAGATGCTTGCGTGGATCGACTCATCGGGGATCGCTGCCAGCACGTCGATGCAGTCGGCGTTGTATATCGCCCACCGGTCGGTGATGTCTTGTTCTAGGACGCCAGCCATTGCGGAACCTCGATCCGTGAGTTGTAGTTGCGGTGCGCGTCGATCGCGCGTGCGTGATTCATGTGTGCGACAAGGGAATCGAACATCCGGTCGGCCTGTTCGGCTTTGCGTTGCAGGTTTGCCAGCACCCGCGATCCACCTTCGGTGGTGATGACATCCACCTCGACGGGCTTGGTCTGCCCGAACCGCAGCATCCGGCGCACCGACTGATACCAGGCTTCGTAGCTGTGTGACGGGAAGTACGTCATGCGGTGGGAGTGCTGCCAATTTAGGCCGAGTGATGCGAGTTTCGGTTTGGTGACCAGGTATCGGATCTCGCCACTTGAGAACGCCATCAGCTTCTCCTCTTTCGCGTACGGATCATCAGCGCCGGATAGTTCCACCGCGTCAGGGATCAGCTTGGTCAGCAATGTGGATTCGTCGTTGAGGTGACACCACGCCACCCCCGTCTCAGCATCCGACAGGGCTTGCGCAGCGGCTTCGCACCGCTCGCCGAGTGTGCGGCGGTTCTCCTCCCGCTCCTCCCGTAGCCCGTGCGCGGGAACGTCGAACAGGGCACCTTCGGCCACCCGCGCCGGCTCCACGAGATGCTCGCGGACGACCAGGCCGGGCAGCCGGTGGTGTTCGTCGCTGAACCCGTAGTCCGACGGCTTGCGGATCGCTCTGGCCCACGAGGACACCCACCGCCAGAACGGTTCCTCCGCATGGCCTTTCATGCGCCACTCGATCGCGGCACCCTCAGCTGAGCGGCCGCGGGAGGACACCGAGCGGTTGTCGTTGACGAAGAATC
>CAYOVR010000215.1:0-1692 GCA_964407465.1 uncultured Candidatus Saccharibacteria bacterium | reverse complement strand
CGCGCGGAATTCTGCATCATAGGCCTCAGCCTGCGCGGCGCGCTCGGCCTGGCGGTCGAGCTCCTCGCCGAGGACCGCCAACCCCTGGCCAATCGCGCGCGTGCCCGAGGACACATCCAGCGGGCGCGCCGTCGGTGGGCGCAGCGGAGCGCTTTGCAGTGCGGGGCCGTCGTAGGTCGGGACGCGCGGCATGGCTCAAGTTGTCCCTGACGGTTTTTTCGTCGACCACTTGCTCGACACCATGCCCGCGCCTTGCAGCAGCGTACCGCCGGCGCCAAGCAGTCCCTGGTGCGCCGCCGCGTTCCCCTCGGCACGCGCGAGCTTCCCGCCTGCGCGCGCGGACCACGCCTGCGTGCGCGCGTTGTAGCGCGCGGTGGCTACGTCCTGCTCGCCGAAGAAGTCGGTCTGGTCCTGGAGGTCTTGCGCCGTGCCGTAGCCGATGTCGAGACCGCGAGAGGCGAGATCCACACGCTGACTCGACTTGAGCGAGGCGGCCTTCCTGCGCACCGCCAGCGCGTCCTCCTCGCCGCGGCGCTCCGCGTCCTGAGCGGCGTATTCAGCCATCTGCGCGTTGTACCTCGCCGCATCCTGTGCGGCCTGACCCTGTTGGTAAGTGCCGTAGGCCGAGAACAGCGTTCCGGCCGCCAGCAGGGACATCGTGACGGGCTCACACATCGGCGTGCATCTCAAATCGGTGGAACATCTCGCCCAGGCAGCCGTAGGGCTCTGGCGGGTGAATGGTGAAGCCCAGTCGCGCCAGCCAGCAGACGCTGCGCGTGTTTGCGGCATGGACGAAGTTCAGCAGGAGCGGATAGCGCGTGCGCATCCCCTGCAGGTAACTGCGCGCCATCGCGTGCACCATCCGCGGGCGCTTATCGAGCAACGGCGTGCCCAGCATCCAGGGCGATCCGACGCCAGGCGCGATAGCGCCAACGCCGAACACACCCAGCATTCCAGCTGAGACGCGCAGCGCCCAGCACTCGTCCGACTCGCGGATGCTCTCGCGCAGCCCCTCGAGCAGATCAGGCTTGCCGTAGGCGCGGCACTCGGCGAGGTCAGCCGGCCGCAGGTTGCCGAGGAGTTCCTCGGCATCTGAGAGGCGCGCGCTGTAAATCCTGATCTCCTCAGCCACCGACCTGCGCCTCGAGCGTCATCGACGCCACTGTGAGCGGGAGGGGTTCCGCCTGGCGCACGCACACCGCGCCGTCGGTCGACCATACCGGGTCAATGGTCAGCGTCAGCTCACCGTCACGTAGCCCCGGCGGTGATCCGTAGTTGTCGCTCACCGCGCGCGGCGGGTATGCGCGCAGGCGTCCGAACGACGGCCCGGCCTGCACCAACGACGAGCTCGATACGCGCAAGTGCGCCTTGGTAACATTCTTCAGCGTGCCTTGGCCGGCGGCGTTCATGCCCTCGAGCGTGAGTGGCAGCGTGCGCAGGTCAGAGACGATCGGCAGCCCGACGTGAATCACGCTCGCCTCGAAGCCGACAGACACTGCACCATCGGTGACCGTGGCTGGCGTGGCAACCGCGCCGTCAGCCAGGATCTGCACCTCCTGCCCTTCCAGGTGCCACAGGCCGGTGACCGTGTCCGTTGGCTCGCCGGAGTACGTCAGTCCACAGTCCACAAAATACGCATCCTCGAGCGCGGTGAAGATCGGATCGGCCAAATCTGCGAGCCGCATACGGCCC
>CAYOVR010000214.1:0-1694 GCA_964407465.1 uncultured Candidatus Saccharibacteria bacterium | reverse complement strand
AAGGTGTGGTCCCTCGGCCTTGGCGGCGTCTGATGAGCCTGCGCCTCGGCTCCAACGGCCCCGTGGTCCTGGCCTGGCAACAGAAGATGCTCGCCCGGTTCGCCTCCTACGCCAAGGCCGCAGACGGTGGAAAGCTCCGCGCCGACGCCTACTTCGGGCAGGACGACCTCGCGGTGCATCAGGAATGGCAGCGCCGCACCCACCGCGCCGTCACGGCCGTCGTGTCCGACGAGGAACTGGCGCTACTGGGTGTCATCGCCAAGCCGAAGGTGCTGCCGGTGATGTTCACTGTCGAGGGGCACCTGTCCAACATGTTCGCCGGCCCGGTCGCCGACACTGCGACACAACTTGAGCGCGAAGGCGTGTGCCGTCACCAGCCGATCGGCTACAACAACGGCGCGCTCCCATTCGACAACGCCAGCGGCACAAGAGAACTGGCGCGGCTGGTCGGGTTGACGAAACTGGACAACGGAACTCCGTTCCCGGCCGGAACGCCCTGGTCGATCGGTTGCTACTCGCAGGGCGACATCACGGCGTTCGACTTCTACGTCAGTTACCTACTGCCCGGCCAGTCCCTCGCGTGGCGGCTGAAAGACCTGCGCGGCGTTCTTGCCTACGGCGGCCCATGCCGAGCGACCGACAGCATCGCGCCCTGGGCCCGATCATGGGCACCCAAGACCGGCACACACGGCCTCGACCCCTACCGGCGCTTCGGCGCCAAGGGCTTCCCGGCCAAGCCGGACAACTGGGTGGACGTGTACCGAGCTGGTGACATCTTCGCCGAGAACGGCGACGACAAGGCCAGTGCAGTGAAAGCTGCCGTGTACCAGGCGGTTGCGCGGGGCGACGTGTTCAGCAACCCGTACTCACTGGCTGTTCAGATCGCCGACCTGTTCCTCGTGCCGTTCGACCAGGTGCTCGCGATGGTGATGGCGATCATCTCCGGTATCGGGTTCCTGGCCGACGGCAACGGTGCCCCGCACTACGCCCCGTACGACATCACTGGCGGCGTCGACTGGATGCGCCGATGCTTGTCCGTCTAGCGGATTAGAATCAGACGAGGCCGCAAGGTGCTGTGAACACCGCACGGCCTCTGACCCACTCACTTGAGCAAGCAAGGAGGGGCTAGCAGTGGATGCTACCCACGACGATGAAGAATGGCGCCCAGTAGTCGGCTGGGAAGGGCTGTATGAGGTCAGTGACCTCGGCCGAGTGAGATCTCTCGATCGCATGGTCTCGTCGGGACTTGGCCGTACGAAGCTATATCGAGGCCGCGTTCTTGTCGGAAAAATCGCGCCCAGCACCGGGTATCGGGTCTGCACTCTAACGTCGGGCGCCGGGCGTAGGAAGTACGCGTTGATCCACCGGCTGGTGCTCGAAGCCTTCGTGGGCCCATGCCCCGAGGGCATGGAATGTTGCCATGGCGATGGTGATCGCGCGAATGCATCCTTGACCAATTTGCGTTGGGACACACGGTCGGCCAACACGATCGATGCGGTGACTCATCAGACGAATCTCCATGCCCGGAAAGCGAGGTGCCCGCGTGGACATGAATACACCATCGCCCATGAGCCGGGCCGCTCGCGGCCGCGGCGGGTTTGTAGAAAATGCGATGCCGACCGTAAGTCGGGGCGCATCTAACCGTCCCGCGATCGACTACCTCGCGGCCTGATGTCCACCGGCCAGCTCGCCGC
>CAYOVR010000213.1:0-1708 GCA_964407465.1 uncultured Candidatus Saccharibacteria bacterium | reverse complement strand
GTACACCTGCAAACATATACTTTGTGAAACGGTCTTTTGCTGAGAGAAAAACAATCCCTGCTGAAATAAGGACAATAAACACAGGAAGAGTTAATACGCTTCTAAAAACGTATGAGTCTTCAATTCGATTTAGAGAAGAGGCCAGCGGCCCGAGAACAATAAAAACGATACCGTACGCCAAGAATCTTTTTATTTGAGCGTTCAGCTTTAATTTTGCCAGTAGAACCACTCCGAACAGCGCGAATAGGCAATCAACTAGATAAAACAACCCGTGCTCTCCGAATGAATAGGTTGCACGTGGGTCGCCGTTAAAGAACAGGTAACTAGGAGAAAAAATGGAAACATACTTTTTTGACATGTCACGGGCTAAGAGGGTGAATTTGTTTATAAGCAGGGGTGTCACTCCAGACTCAATACTCGCCGCTCTGCGAACATTCACTTCTTCACTGTAGCGACTTAAGTTCTTGATGATCAGTTCCCCACTTCTTCTTTTGAACGTGTTTTCAGTCGTTTGGGATAATAAGATGAGAAACGCAAAAATGAAAATCACCCATGTTACGATCGGAGGTAATCCAGCTTTCTTTTCTTTTTTATCAGCAATGTAGCGGTGCACAATCATGCACAAGGTAACAACAAACGGCAGAACTACAGTGATTCCCCAGTAAGATAAAAATGCAAACACGAAACTTACAACACTTAACTGCTGTATTCTTTTTGAGCTATTTTCTATCATCCACACTCCTAAAATCACAAAGAATAGTGCAAAAGTTGCCTCAGTTATGCTTCTTGAGAGGTACCACACCCAAGGGTTCATGAGTGCAACAAGAAAGACGACTTGAGAAAGAGATTTGTTTCGAGTCAGCTTCCAAGTCAAACTACTGAATAGTCCCCACGTCATAAGACTTACGAGCACAAAGGGTATACGTATTGTTGTTGTATTTAGTGGAAAAATGCGAAAAATAATAGAAAGCAGCAGTGGAATGAGATTGTTTTGTCCACCTGACGTATTAGAAAGAATAAGTGCCTGAGGAAAAGGAATGTTTGAAATATCTGTCCCTCGTTCAATGAAACTACGAATTGATAACACTTTTTCAATTTCGTCATGATTGAATCCTATGGGAAAGGTTCCTAAAAACAAGAAATGCGATACGAGAAGGAAAAAAATTGAAGCAGCAAAGAGTTTATTTTGAGAGAGTATTTGTAATAATTCTTTTCGCATCTTGAAGCAAAGTAGGCCCTATGAGAAATAAGCAACACAGCCCATACACTGCCATTCCTGTAACAATCATTGCAATAAGGCTTGCGAAGTTGTGGGGGATAAAAGTCCGCATTGTAACAAGCGTTCCTCCCATAATGATACTTGCAACAAGTGTCTTATAAACACCCTCCTTCAGGGAAAAATTGATCGAACGTTTTGCTACCCAAATTGCAAAAACTGATAACCCTCCAACAATAGCATATGCAACAGCGGCACCATTGACGCCGTATAAGGACGATAAAAGTGGCACTAAGATAAGTGTCGCAACTGTCCACATAATAATCAGTTTGCTCACTGTCTTTATTTTTCCTACCGCAGAGAGGACATTCGTCAAAAGAGTTGTGAAACACGCGAAATATGAATTAATCGTCATGAAGAAAAGTGGAAGTAGCGCAGGTTTCCAATGTTCGTATTTTGGAAAAATATCAATAAGTACTGGCGCTAGAACAA
>CAYOVR010000212.1:0-1729 GCA_964407465.1 uncultured Candidatus Saccharibacteria bacterium | reverse complement strand
CGGGAATCCAGGCTAATTAAATACAATACAAACCTGGATCCCCGATGAGTACTCGAGGATGACACAAATCCACACACGATATGAATAAAAAATATACATCAGTCATCATTTTTGGAATTCTCATTCTTGCTACGGCAGGATTTTTAGGTTATTCGATACAAAAAAAGGACAATTTTATTGCTCCGTATACTATTCCTGTTGCGACACCAGTTTCGGTAACCAAAATTCCAGGCTCTTCTCTAGTTATAAAATCTGTTCCAGATTCAAAAGAAACAAAAGCGGAAACTTATGTTGAGGAAAAAATAAAAACGCCTGCTACTAATCTTTCAATCACTGTTGTTGCGGGTGAGACGAAGGTGGGTATTCCGTACATTGAGAATGAAACATTTTATAGCACGCTTGTTTCTGCTCAGAAATCTGGATTGATTACATTTGCTGGACGTGAGTATTCAGGACTCGGCTTTTTTGTGAGTGATATTGGAGATTTACATACGATGCCCGGCAAAAATTTGTTGTATTACATTAATGGTAAAGAGGCGTCGGTCGGCGTGTCTACGTATATTCCTAAAAACGGCGATGTCGTTGAATGGAGATTGAATTAGTATGAAGAATTTTTTTGTAACTATCGGATTTGTGTTTGTGTTCGTATTTGGATTTACTCATGTAGTTCGTGCTGATGATATTGTAGACACGATACCACCAACCATTACACTTCTTGGAGATGTTTCGGTTTCAATAGAACAAGGAAATTCTTACACGGGTGCAGGCGCAACTGCACAAGATGATGTTGATGGAGATATTACCGCGAGTATTGTTATAACTGGAACAGTAGATACCGCGACCGTTGGTGTATATACAGAAACGTATACTGTATCTGATGTTGCAGGTAATCCTGCGACGCCAGTAGTTCGTACAATAACAGTCACTCCTGTAGTTGTCGCAGTTCCAACCGAAACAATTATTGTTCGAAACGGAGATACTGTCATTTGGCAAGGGAACGTTCCACTTCCAGATGATGGAACAGAATCAATCAATGACATAAACGGAAACCCTCATACGGTGAGCACTCGCAGTGTGCTCGCTCTTGTGAAAGATGCTGAAGTTGCAAGTGGTGCATTTACTCTTTCAAATCTTACCTACTATGATTCATTCGGAGCTTTTTATTTCAAATGTATTACTCCGACCGGAGGCACAGAACTTTGCGAAAATTGGCAGTACGCAGTAGGAAGCACAACCCCATGGACCAGTATTGATCAAACAATACTTACGGGTGGAGAGACAATTGGAATTTATTTTGGAAATAACCACCAGGTTTCTTTTAACACAACCACAATCACCGCTGGTGGATCATTCACTGCAACAGCAGAAAAATATAATTATATTGATAATACCTGGAGTCCGTTAACCGGAGTTTCTGTTGGTATAACAACGCCAAACGAATCCGATCCGTGGAATCCGATCGTTATTTCAACGAATCCTGTCGATTCCAACGGTAGTGCAGTAATAACAATTGAGAATCCTGGAGTTTATAATGCAGGTATTGTGGAGGACTATTATTTTCCTTCGTATGTAGTTACGGTAAATGCTGTTTCTGGCGGAGGTGGCGGAGGTGGCGGAGGTGGCGGAGGTGGCGGAGGTGGAACTACTTCGACAACGTTCAGTGTGCCAAACGCGATTGCTTATTTGAAATCAGTGCAGTCGAGCGATGGTTCTTTTGGCGGTTCGGATC
>CAYOVR010000211.1:1137-1744 GCA_964407465.1 uncultured Candidatus Saccharibacteria bacterium | reverse complement strand
TTGTCATGCGTCATGCCTGTAGAAAATCGTCAAGTGCAACTGGCCGACCGTACCGGATTGCGCCGTCGTCTCCAGCCACACAAACGACGTGGCCGGAACGGTTGCATCGTTAAACGAAGTCACCACGCTGCCAGTCGTCGTGCTGGTCGTCGTCGTACCGCTGGTAACTACCTCGTTGCCAGCATTGCTGCGGTCAGTATGATGCCTCACCGTCCAGGTCACGGATGGCGTGCTGGAGCCGACTAGCACTGCTACCATTTTGACCACCGTGATTGCTTGGTCGGTGAAGAACATCGAAATGTCTTCAGCCGCTCCGGGCGACTCGACTGTAATTGCTTTCAACTGAATCGGTTGTAGCACCGCCTCTAGCGCGCCATCGTAGAAATTCAGGGTCTTACTCGTTGCGTCAACGCATACCTCGCCAGTTGCGTCCACAGTCGTACCACCCGCCCCGTTCGGTATCTCGAAGCTCGTCTTCCCGCCCAGGTCAACCGTCGCCGGCAAACTGATCGTTGGGTTGCCGCCTGCTCCGTCCCCGTCTGCTACCGAGACCTCATTCGCCGTCCCGGTCAGCGTGCGCTTGGTGAACGTGTCGGCGGCTGTCTCG
>CAYOVR010000211.1:0-1127 GCA_964407465.1 uncultured Candidatus Saccharibacteria bacterium | reverse complement strand
CGCATCCAGCCCGGCCAGGGCGGTCAGAGTGGCGTCACTGGCTTGATAGCTGTGCGTGTGGCCGGTCGCCGATTTGTCTGTGTCCAGTTCGTTCAGCGCCGCCTGCACGTCCGTAGCAGCGATGCCGCCAGCAGGCGTGTTGGTGATTTGGGCTGCCGTGTAGTCGCCGGAAGCAGCGACTACTGCCCCCGTGCGGGCGAAGACCGAGGACACAGCCCCGCCGCCCGTGCTGGCGATAGAATCCACGTACCAGCCAGAAGACGAATTGTAGATGAGCGTCTGCCCGGTCGTCAGGGTTGCTTTCCGCAGAATGCGCTCTGTGCCGCTGGCGTCCGTCTTCACCGTCACCGTCACCGATGCGCTGTCGGCGTTGTAGATGTGAATCTGCCGGATAAGGCGGTCGCCAGAGGATGGCGCACCGACGATGTCAACATCGGTCGTGCTGTTCAGTTCGCCGTTTGCCTGACCCACGGCGTCGTCAACCGTGTCGATGTAGTCGCACCAATATTGCGGCTGGTTGGCCGAGACTGCGCCGGCCAGAACTGCTTGAATCTTGTGAGTTGTCGTAATTGTTATCATGCCTGGAACCAGCGCCTCCAGCGCCGCCCACTTGCTAATGTCGAATACCGCCCATCCCCCGTCTGCCTGTTGAGCGCGTCTGTGTCTGCCGTCGCATCTGCCAGGGCGGTGTAGCGTTGGCCGCCGCCGTCTACGATGCCGCCCTGTATTTTTAGCGCGATGGTTGCAGAGCCAGACGCGATAGCCGCTACGCCCTTCCCGCCCGAACCAGTCGCAGTACCAACAACGGCTCCGGCGTTCGCTCCGGCAGATTCCCCCTTTATTGCACTACTTGCACTGCCCGCCGCATATGCATAAATGGCGTTACCATTGGCGTATGTATGCGTGATATATAATCCCGTTCTCCCGCCGCTGACCAGAATACCATACTCCACTTGGCTGTCGGTGTTTATTTGCAAAATAGAAGTACGATCAGCGCCAGTTCCGAGTAATTGCATTAGAGAATACGAGTCAGGCTTAACCTTCCAATAATTTGTTACATCCTCTATGTGTTCCATCCCCGTATCATCCGCCCGGCCCTTGCCCCCCGCCCACGTAATCGCCCCGCC
>CAYOVR010000210.1:393-1748 GCA_964407465.1 uncultured Candidatus Saccharibacteria bacterium | reverse complement strand
AGTGTGCTTAGATTTGCGCACGAATGGGAACAAATGGTTCCACGTATGGGTCGCTGGGTTGATATGCAAGATGATTATAAGACGATGGATGCAACATACACCGAATCAATCTGGTGGGCATTTCATAGTCTTCATGAAAAGGGACTTATCTATGAAGGATACAAAGCGATGCAACTCTGTCCTCGTTGTGAGACGACACTTTCAAACTTTGAAGTGAATCAAGGGTATAAAGATATTACTGATATTTCTGTATACGTATCATTCCCACTTGTCGATGAACCAGACACCTCAGTAATCGCATGGACAACGACACCTTGGACACTTCCTGGGAATGTCGCACTCGCGATCAATCCAGAATTGACCTACGTCAAAATAGCAATTGTAGACAAGAAATATATTCTCGCAAAAGATCGCTTGAGTGTGATCAAACAAGAATATACAATCCTCGAAGAAGGAGTAGCACTTGTCGGTCGGGGATATGTTCCACCGTTTACGTACTATCGTGACGACACTACACTTACTAATCATGAACATGGATGGAAAATATACCCTGCGTCATTTGTAACACTTGATACAGGTACGGGAGTTGTACATATTGCACCTGCGTTTGGGGAGGATGATATGAATCTTGGTAAGGTCAATACGTTGCCATTTGTGCAACATGTCAAAACTGACGGCACGTTCAAACCAGAAGTCACTGATTTCGCGGGACTCTCGGTTAAGCCAAAAGATGATCACCAGAAAACTGATATTGAGATTATCAAATATCTCGCTGGAAAGGGGAGTTTATTTGATAAAGAAAAAATCATTCACTCATATCCACACTGTTGGCGTTGTGATACACCATTATTGAACTACGCATCATCATCATGGTTTGTTGGTGCAACAAAGATACAAGATAAAATTGTTGAAGCAAATCAATCTGTCTCATGGGTACCTGCGCATGTGCGCGATGGACGTTTTGGTAAGTGGCTTGAGAATATGCGCGATTGGGCTATTTCACGCACACGGTATTGGGGTGCACCACTTCCTGTATGGAAATGTATTTCTTGTGAAAAAATACATATTGGTAAAAGCGTGAACGACATTAGGTCAAAAACAAAACATGCCGGCAATACATACATTCTCATGCGTCATGGTGAGTCAGATCAAAATCTGAATGGAGGTATTAGTTGTCGTGTTGATGCATCTGATCATTTGACTGCACGTGGTATACAACAAGTAGAACTGGCTGGTCAGTCACTCGCACATAAAAACATTGACATAATTATTCACTCTGATTTTCTTCGAACAAAAGAAACTGTTATGACCTTGAAAAAAAGTCTTGGTATTTCAGATGAGTCTGTTGTAGTAGA
>CAYOVR010000210.1:0-383 GCA_964407465.1 uncultured Candidatus Saccharibacteria bacterium | reverse complement strand
TGCAGACACATTTGATACACAAATACCAGAAGGTGAGTCATATGCTGAGGTTAAAAAACGTATGGCCGAAGTCCTCTATGAATTGGAAGAAAAATATCAAAACAAAACAATTCTTATCGTCAGTCATGGGACACCGCTGTGGATGATGACCGCTGTTGCCGCAGGATACAATCCCGTACAGGCTGTGGATATGGTGAATAAAACATTTACACCCTTTGTAAATGCAGAAATTCGCGAACTTGATTTCCGACCACTTTCTCATGACACAGAATACGTACTTGATCTTCATCGTCCATACATTGATCGAATAGAACTCTCTTGTGAATGTGGTTCTTCAATGCGACGTATTTCTGACGTTTTTGATTGTTGGTTTGAATCTGGGT
>CAYOVR010000209.1:0-1765 GCA_964407465.1 uncultured Candidatus Saccharibacteria bacterium | reverse complement strand
CGGGATACACCCGGTGCCGTGAGTACCGCGTTGTCGACATGGGTGCGAGCGCGGGCAAAAAGACTTCGGCCCGGCGGTAGGACGCCGGGCCGAGTGGTGATGAAACAACCAACAACACAAAGGATAGCAATGACACCCACGAAAAAGGCAGAGACGACGCCGGCCGCGCCGGAAGTCGCTGTTGTGCAGCTCAACAAGATCGACGCCGAAACGCTCTTGGTCCCGATCATCGGCACCGCCCCGCTGATCGTTCACAACTTCTCCGAGAAGTCGCGCCGACAGATGCTCGACGCCCAGCAGGGCAAGAAGAAGGTCAAGGAGATCCGCGACCCGCAGGCTGAGTACGAGGCCAGCTTCTACCGGATCGCCGCCGAAGATGGCGGCCCAGACCGTTACGGGTTCCCGGTTACCGCGTTCAAGGCTGCGACCACCGGCGCCGCTCGGTTCTACGACAAGTCAGTGACCATGACCGCGCTCCGACAGTTCATGTTCATGCGCGGCGTGATGACCAAGGCCGACGCGCAAATGCTGGTGGAGATCCACGGCGAGCCCGAAATGCGCGAGGACGTAGTGCGTTTGGGTGGTGCATCACGATCCGCTGACCTACGGTACCGGCCGATGTTCCCCGAGTGGACCTGCACACTGGAAGTCACCTTCGTGAAGTCGTCCATTGATCGCAACAGCATCTTGTCGCTGATCGACGCGGGCGGCATGGGCATCGGAGTCGGCGAGTGGCGGCCCGAGCGCAAGGGCGAGTTCGGCACCTACATGGTCGACCCGAACCGCAACGTCGAGGTCCGATAGCCATGGCCGACCTGCGTGCGTCGTTGACGCGAATCTATGAGTCCCACGGAGAGCTGACCCCACAGCATGTGGTGGATGATGCCCGACCGGAAACGTCTGAGCTACATCACCGTTTCGAGTGGGACGACGCCCTCGCCGGCGAGGCGTACCGGCGCACGCAGGCTGCCGAGCTAATCCGGTCGGTGCGTATTCAGTACGCGATCGACCCGAAAACCTCTGAGCGCAAATATGTTCGGGCGTTCTCATCACTGGCGCAGGCTGGCGACACCGAGCGCGCTGGCTACGTCCCGACCGAGGATCTGATACAGGACGAGCTGTCGACCAAGATCCTCCTCAAGGAGTTTGAGCGCGAAATCGCCGATCTCAAGCGGCGATATGGACACTTGTCTGAGTTCGTCACGATCCTGCGCGCAGCAGCGGAGGCATCGTGATTGCGGCAGGCAGGGCCAGGTTCGGCCCGTTCAGGCCGGGCACGGCAGGTCGCGGCGGGGCAGGCACGGCTAGGCTCGGTGAGTCGTGTTACGGCATGGCATGTTTCGGCGCGGCAGGCAGGGCCAGGTTCGGTCCGGCTTGGCGGGGTTGGGCGGGGCGGGGCAGGCAGGGCGTGTTTCGGTCGGTCCTGGCACCGCGGGTTCCGGCGTGGCTCGGCAGTCCTGGTAGGGCAGGTCTTGGCACGGAATGTCAAGGCCAGCCGAGGCGCGGCAGTCTAGGCAAGGCGAGGCTCGAACCGGCGAGGCGAGGTGCAGCACGGCTTGGCAGGCTGGGCGCGGAATGGCAGGGCCTCGTTCGTCAGGGCAGCGCGCGGTATGGCATGGAAATGGCGACAGTCTCGTGACCAACGTCGCCCACTACCCCGGCAAGGTCGACCACGACGATAGCGCGTTGTATGGCGCTGACAAATTCGGCGCCTTCTATCGCGCCGACTCGGTGACGTACGACGCCGAGACTGACCGCACCACAA
>CAYOVR010000208.1:1278-1776 GCA_964407465.1 uncultured Candidatus Saccharibacteria bacterium | reverse complement strand
AGAACCGCTCGTCGTGAACGTCAGGGAGTTAAGTAGCTCTCCAGTTCGGACCCCCAGGCCACGCGCCCCTAAGCGTTGTTTCACGCGTTGCTCGGCAGGGGTCACCGCAGCCCAGCGAACCCCACCCGCTCCCGTTCCGCCGCGCGACTTCACCAGGAAATCTTCGCGGGCCCGTTCTTTCATCCTCTGGCCGATCTCGCCCATGAGGCGCGGAAGCTGACGATCGAGCAGCGCCGGAAGTTCCGACAATGCCCGAATCGGTTCAGCGAATTCCGCAACCACATTCAGCATGGATCACACCTCGCTCCAGGTCGTGGTGTGGGTATTGCTCGACGTGTCCGGCTTGAGACAAACGAAGTTCAAAACGTCGTCTTCGAGGTCATCGCGGCCACCCTGCATTTCGTGAGTGACGAGCGACATCAGCGGCCACACGATTTCGGCCTGGGCATAGTCACCGCTACCACCGGTCCCCATGTGGAGGCCCAGGCCGAAATCGTG
>CAYOVR010000208.1:0-1268 GCA_964407465.1 uncultured Candidatus Saccharibacteria bacterium | reverse complement strand
AACGAATCACATCCGCCCAGGCGTCGTCATCCTTGGGCTTGGTGATGGAGAGCGTTTCGACGTATTGCGTCGCGCGGAGCACCTGCGGGGCCGTGCTGTTGTAATACTTTGCCTTCAGCCCCCGCTGCAGTTGCCGGGAGAATCCGCCGATCGGGATTTCGCTCCCATTCAGTTCGAAAACGGAATTCTCGAAGAGGAATTCCACCAGGCGGTCGCGATCATCCACCAGTGACTGGGCCGAGGTGACTACAGAGTCACCGGCTTCCGTTTTCCCCATCACCCCCAGTTGCATCGTGATTGGGCTGTCTTCACTTCCGGCCATCGTAACCTGGTCAACCCGCAGACCGAGGTGGCGACAGTTGGCCACATTCGGACCGCGGTACCATTCGGCGAATTTGGAAGGCAGGTCTAGAGTCTCGTGGTTTGCGAACGCCCACGTCATGAGCCATTCCGCCAGCGATTGGTTAGGGTTCCCGTTCGCGCCGGTCAAGTTCGTGGGATGAAACCCGTAGAGCATCACCGGGATATTCCCGGCCGGCATGCCCTTGATGTTTCGGGAGTGCTTCCGCTGCAGCAGTCCCGAAAAGGGGTTGTTCTGACGGTTCACGGGAGCTAATTTCACCGTGTAATCGTCGACAGGCACGTGGACGTAATACGGCGTGCCTGGGAGAGTTCCCCAGCTCGATTCCGTTCCCATCACAAGGTAGCGCTTCGCGCCAACATTAGGGCTGACCATGATTAGGCATCTCCGAAGGGGTCTTTATTGCTGCGAAGCGTGAACGCGACATCGGCCCGAATCGCGTGGGTTTGCTGCGATCGGCCGAGCGTGACAGATTGAACCGTGAGCGAATCGACCCGCTTGGGCGGAAAGCCCAGCGTTTTATGAATGTAGGGGGCGGTGTCCCCGGTCGCGGTGTATCGGTAGATCGCGTCGAAAACGTGTTCCAGGATGGTCTCGGCGTAAGTGTGCCGATCACCCGGAAACCAGGCCGTTAGGCGCATCGTCAGCGGCCATTCCTGCATTCGGTTTGTCCGCCAGTCCGGCTTGATGTCAGCCCAGTAAAGCGCGATCGCTGGGAGTTCTGCCGGGGAAGGGTCGCGCAACTGCAATTCCGCGAAGTCGGCCGAAGTTTTGTAGGTCCGATCGAACACTCCATTGAGTGGTTCCCAGTTCTCAATTGCCGCCCAAACCGCGTTGCGGGCGACTGTCAATCGTCCCGGCTCAGCGGGGTCAGCATCCGTCGTGGCCGCACCGGTAAGGATGTCGC
>CAYOVR010000207.1:0-1777 GCA_964407465.1 uncultured Candidatus Saccharibacteria bacterium | reverse complement strand
TTCCCTCCATCACAAATGCAGTATAATATGCGTTATTATGGCTGAAAGAGCTAATGACCATGAAAAACTCAAGAACCTGTTTGACGAGGCCAGAAATGGCTCACTTACAGCACAAGATGAGATATATAAGTATTTCTATTCCCCGCTCTATCGCTACTTTTTTATGCGAACCCAAAATGAAGACGAGGCTATAGATTTAACCCAAACCTCCTTTGTAAAGTTTTATGGAAATTTACCAAAAATAACCCAAACTATTTCTCTTCCAAGCTTCATCTTTACCATCGCCCGAAACACCCTTATTGATTACTGGAGGAAACGAGGAACCAGAAATACAATAGTGAGTGACGAGGTGGTGATGATCGAAAGTGAAAACCAAGCTGAAGACAAAAAAGAATTAGGGCTCGACTTTAAAGACATAATCGAAAAACTTTCAGAAGAACAAAAAGAAGCCCTGACCCTAAGGTATGTCGAAGACCTCCCCGCCAAAGACATTGCCGAAATTATGGGAAAAAGTGAAGAAGCGATCAGACAATTACTCTCACGCGGAATAAAAGCATTAAGAGAAAACATAAAAGAATATGAATAACGAAAATCAAAAAGAAAATAACGAAGAATTTGATGCAAAAGATTTGCAGGTAATTTCCCAATTTCAAAATCTAAGAAAAGAAATAAAAGCTCCACATGAATCTTTTTTGAAAGCTATGAAAATGCTAGAGAACGAAACACCTTACCTGCTATCAGAACCAATAAAATCGCCATTTCATATTCCGATGTTTTTCAAAATTTCTGTTCCTGCCTTAGCTGTTATCCTAATCGTCGGACTTTCTGTAAAAAATAACCTCCAACCAAACACTGACTCTATTTCAGAGCCAACAGTTGAAAGTCCAACTTCTTTTGCCTTACTTCAAACAGAAACAGCTGATAATCAAACAGATGAAGTAGCGCTTATGAAAATGTCCGCGCCTGCAAATGAAAACCTCAAGTCCGAAGATCTACAAACAATCACAGAAGAAGAATTTTCAACATATTCAACTTCGTCTGATGAAAAATTTGCGTCTTACGATGAAACAGGAGTTAATAATTTTGTAAACTATTATGGAGAAAATTTTTAATAAAAAATCAATAATCGTTTCCCTCGTACTTGTTTCAATGCTTTTTGCACCTATTCAAAGTTTTGCTTCAAATGGCGGATCTACATCTATTTGCCCAAAAATCTCAAAAGTTGAATCTGACATAAAAAAAGAACAGGCAAAAATAAAAGAAGAAGTTCAAAAGTCTCGAGAGAAAAGAACAGAAGATATAAAAGCAGAATGGGCAAAAAGAGACGGGCAATTTGACCAAGAAAGAAATCGAGTGGATTCAATATATAAAAATTTTGTCCTTTCATTAAAGGCAAAAGCACAAACTGACACCGATAAAAAAGCAGTGGATGCTTTTGAAAAGACTCTTTTTGCCCTTTTGTCTGATGCTCGAAACAAAACAGATGCTGTTTGGAAAAAATATGAAGATGAAACACTTCTTTCCCTTTCAAGACAAGATACTTCTAGTGAAACATATTTCAAGGAAATAGAAAGTGAATCAAACGGCAGACTCGGAACAGTCAAAACTTTATGTACAGGATTGTTTGAAGAAAAAATAAAAGACGAACTCGACAATATAAAAAAGATGAAAGACCGCGGAATGGCAAAATCTTCATTTTTGAGAAAATCAAAACTTGAAATATCTCAACTAACAACTACTCGAAATAAACAAATAGAAGTAATAAAAAAGGAATTAT
>CAYOVR010000206.1:0-1784 GCA_964407465.1 uncultured Candidatus Saccharibacteria bacterium | reverse complement strand
CGTCAGAGCTGGCGGGACATCTAGCTTCCCATAACCGGGTATCGCGGCTGCGGCCGGCGCAAGGCGCGGCCGGATCGGATAGGGCGCTAAGCCGTTGCGCCAAAGCCAACAAACCGCAATAGCTTTTTATTGGAATCCGCGCCTATTCATGCTGCCGCCCGGTCCATCCGGTCGTCATCATGAATTTCTTCGGTTCGCGTTTCGCCGAGGGGGTTGAGATGAATCCCAACCGGTCTAAAACCCTCTCCACGCGCAAGCCCCGGCTCCCCGCCGGTTGCAAAGCTTCGGATATTTTTCGCCGCGTTCACGTCCCGGTCATGGCAACTATGGCAGTCAGGACACGTCCATTCCCGAACCGAGAGCGGCATTTTCTGCTGGTAGCTCCCGCAGTGGCTACAGGTTTTACTGGTCGGTGCAAAGCGATCCACGACAATGACCTTGCGTCCAGTCCAGGCCGCTTTGTATTCGATCTGGCGGCGAAATTCACCCATCCCCACGTCGGCAATGGCACCAGCCAAATGGTGATTCTTGACCATGCCCTTCACGTTCAGGTCTTCCAGCACGATCACGTCGGCGCTCTTGATGATGGCCGTGGTGGTCTTGTGCAGGAAGTCGGCGCGCATCGCCGCGATGTGGGCGTGAATCTTCGCCACCTTGACCCGTTGCCGGTTGCGGCGGTTGCTACCCTTGGTCATCCGGGAAAGCCGGCGTTGTTGCTGTTTCAGGTGCTTCAGGCGGCGCTTCAGGTGGCGCGGATTACCGGACTTCGTAGCCTGTTCGCCATCCCAACTCACCACCACGTCCTTGATGCCCAAGTCCAAGCCGACCGTTTTCCCGGTCAGCGGCAACGCTTCAATTTCAACCTCGCACGCGAAACTGACAAAGTACCGCCCGCCGGGGTCTTTACTGACCGTCGCCATTTTCGGGATGCCTGCCGGAACCTGACTCCAACGAATCTTGACCGCGCCCAGTTTTGGCAGCTTGAGGAATTCGCCGGCTTGATAGGTGCGGTCAATTTGCCGCTGATCCAGCGTATAGCGAACCGCTTGCCTGTCGTAGCGCGATTTGAAGCGCGGGTATCCCGGCTTTTCGCCCTGCTTGCAGCGGCGGTAAAAATGCTGAAACGCCTGGTCTTGGTCGATCAAGACTTGAGTCAAACAAGCCGCTACGCTATCGGCCAGCCACGGGAATTCACCGCGCTTCCATTCGGTCACTTGCCGATTCAGCGAAACGTAGTTATGCCGCTCCTGACGCTCTTCCCAGGCTTTGTTGCGCAAGTCCAGACAGCGATTCCAGACGAACCGGGCGTTGCCGAATTCAATCGCCAACTGCTGGCGCTGGGCCGCGTCAGGATAAATTCTGAACTTGTAAGCTTTGAGTCTGGAAATCATGGTGAGTATTGTACTAACATAGTTAGCGCCATGCAACCGGAGATTCCCATTGAGCCGCAACAAACAGGACAGCATCACGATCCGGGTATCCATCGAATTCAAGGCGCTCATTCTCAAGCAAGCAAAAGCACAAAACCGCAGCATGACCTCGTATATCGAATGGCTGGTGTTGCAAGACGCGGCGAAAACCGAACCGAAGAACCGGCGCGGATAGCAGGTCTATTCCGCCGGGCGCTCTGCTCCGGGAGCCGCTCGCATCGCCGATGGGGCTGGCGAGCGGCAAGGCCCTACGCATCCGCTCAAGCCGGCGGGGTCGTCGCGCGTCCATGCGCTCCTTCAGCGAGCGCGATTCGAATCCCTTCACTCGCGTTTCCGCCGCCGATTTTTTGTGCG
>CAYOVR010000205.1:0-1816 GCA_964407465.1 uncultured Candidatus Saccharibacteria bacterium | reverse complement strand
TTTTAACAACAAAATCTTTTATTCCTCCAAACATGCCCTTAAGCTTATCAGAATTATGTATATAATCAAGGCATGACCAATCTAGAAGACATCCATAAATATTGGCAAAATGCCTGTAAATGTAAACTAAAAAATACTGCAACTCAAGCAGTATTTGGAGACGGCAACCCAAAAGCCAAAGTTGTCTTTATTGGCGAAGCACCCGGTAAAAACGAAGACTTGGAGGGTAAACCTTTCATAGGGCGTGCTGGGAAATTTTTGAGTGAAATGCTTGCAAGTATAAAAATGAGCCGTGAAAAAATCTATATTACAAATATTGTAAAATATCGCCCGCCCAATAATCGTGACCCACTCCCGACAGAAAAAGAAGATTGTCGAAAGTGGCTAATTGATGAACTAAATTTTATTAAACCAAAACTTATTGTTTTCTTGGGCCGACACTCTATGAATGACTTTTTTCCAGAATTAAAAATTAGCGAAGTGCACGGAAAACTTTTAAAAAATAAATTTCCAAATTTAAAAACCAAAAATTTCTTGGCGCTCTATCATCCAGCAGTTGCTCTGTACAATGGCAAACTGCGCGAGACACTAGTCAAAGATTTTAAAAAAATACCAACAATTCTAAAAAAACTTTAATTGTTATTATCCTTGATACATTTTGTACAAGTCGGACATGATTCACAAAGTCTTGCTCCTTCTTTTACCGCAATCAATCCTTTCCAAAAAGGAAGAATACTTGTCATATACCTTATATCAATTATCTTTCGAAGAATCCAAGCAGAAAGTCCTGCAAAAGAAATATCGCCATAAGTAAATATTGCCCATAGTGGTCCAATCGGAACAGAATACCCAACTTTTTTTGGAGAGTATTTTGGCAAAGTTTTTCCCTGTATTTTAGAAGCAATAACTTCGGCAGAGAAAGCGCCGTCAACAATTGCAGTTTGCGCCATTCCTGAATATTTTGTATTAGCGCCGTCCCCAACAACAAAAACATTTTCGTGTTCCTTTATCGAAAGCTGTTCGTCTACAACCACTCTTCCCTTTGGATCTTTTTCTGTATTTGGAATTGTAGAATAAAATTCTTTTGGTCTAATTCCCGATGCCCAAATAATAGTTTTTGAAATTATTTCACTTTCCCCTAACAAAACTTTTTCTTTTTCTACTTGTTTTACTTTTTCACCCAACAATACTTTTACATTTAATTCTTTCAATTTTTTTATTGCCAAATTTGAAACTTTGGGCGAAAGCACAGACAAAACTCTATCAGAACCCTCAATCAAAATTATTTCTATTTTACTTCGATCTATTTTGTGTATTTTACTAAAGTCTTTTGTATACACCGCAAGTTCTCCTGCAAGCTCAACACCAGATGGCCCACCACCAACAATAACTATTCTGTAATAAGAATCTTTCTCCAATCCAGTTGAATACTTACCTTCTTCAAACATTCTATGAAGGTGCTCTTTCAATCTAAGAGCTTCATTTATAGACTTGAAAGAAAAAGAGAAGTCTTTCATCCCTTCTATACCGTAAAATATAGTCTCACTTCCTACTGCCAAAATAGCATACTCAAATTCATAAGTTGCTCCACTTGCACCAATTGCCACATTTTGATCTGGAGTAATGCCTATAATAGTATCAATATCGATGGCAACATTTTTGTCATCAAAAATATCTCTCAAAGGCACACAAACCTCGAGTGGATTTCGTCCAGTCACTGCACGATACAAAAGTGGAGTATATTCAAAATGATGCTTGTCTGAAACAAGAGTAATAAATGTATTTGGTAAATTTTTCTTTGATAAATCAAGAGCTG
>CAYOVR010000204.1:0-1824 GCA_964407465.1 uncultured Candidatus Saccharibacteria bacterium | reverse complement strand
TTATCGACAAATCGGACTTAGTCCAGATATAAGAGATGAAAGTGCAATAAAAAAATACAAGAAAAATATAAAAAATTTGGAAATGTTTTTGAGTGGGTCTTTTGGTGATTTACGTAAAAATCTTGAAAAGGAAATGTTTGATTTGGCAGATGCGCAAAAATTCGAAGAAGCAGGTGTGGTAAAGCAAAAACTTTTTGCACTAGATCATGTAGAAGATGTAGCTC
This sequence comes from uncultured Candidatus Saccharibacteria bacterium, assembly GCA_964407465.1. Classification (GTDB taxonomy): domain Bacteria; phylum Patescibacteriota; class Doudnabacteria; order UBA920; family UBA920; genus JADZEH01. Next base: position 1,600 of record CAYOVR010000204.1, on the reverse strand, counting down.
TTATAAAAAGAGAAAATATAAATAAGACAGACGAAAGAATTGAAGGTTATGATATTGCTCATATTTCGGGAACAAATATTGTTGGAGTTATGACTGTTGTAACATCTGGAGAATCAGATAAAAATGAATATCGAAAATTTAAGATAAATACTGTAAAGGGGGCAAACGACACTGAATCATTGAAAGAAGTTCTTCGTCGAAGGCTAAAGCATTTTGAGTGGGTGTTTCCAAAAGTTATTGTCGCTGATGGGGGGATTGCCCAAAAGAGAGCCCTCGAATCTGTTATAAAAGAAAACAATTTAGATATTCCGGTTGTATCGGTTGTAAAAGATAGTCGCCATAAGCCCCGCGCAATACTGGGGAACAAGAAAATAGTAGATAAATACAAATTAAGTATTTTATTGGTAAATCAAGAATCTCACAGATTTGCAGTCAATTTTCATAGAAAACTCCGTTCTAAATTGGTATAATATTTTCATGTCATTAAAAGTTGGAGTTGTGCGAGGTGGAATTAGTCCTGAGTATCAAGTCTCTTTGAGCACAGGACAAGCAATTCTAAAAGCAATAAAAGAGTTGGCACACGACGCAGATGATGTTGTGATTACAAAAGATGGCGATTGGATAAATCGTGGTCTTTCTGCTTCGGCTCAAAAAATCTGTCAAAAAAACGATGTCATTTGGAATTGTTTACATGGTGAATATGGCGAAGACGGAAAATTTGAAGATCAGATTTCTGGACTTGGCGCAAAAATAATTGGCAAAACTGGTTGGGGAAGTGCGCTCACTTTAAATAAAGATTCTGCAAAAAGACACGCTGAAAATTATGGATTTCCAGTTTTTCCTCATATTGTAATAAAACCAGAAGATAAAGAGAGAGCTCGTAAAGTGCACAATACTTTTTCAGGTCCATGGATAATAAAACCTCTAAAGGGCGGTTCGTCTTTGGGAATAAATGTTGCAAAATCATTTCCAGAACTGGAACAAAAATTATCTGATATTGAAATAGAAGTAATTGTCGAACCATTTTATAAAGGACGAGAAATTATTGTTGGTGTTGTGCCTGAACTTCGTGGAAAAAAGTGGTACAGCACAATTGTTTTGGAATTGAAAAAAGACGGACATATTTTGTCATATGATGATTTAGAAAAAGGTGAATACAGACTTTTGCCTTTGAAAGATTACGGTATCGAACAAAAGCATGCTTTGTCAGAAATGGCAGAACTTGTCGGGGATGTTTTTGGATTGAACTATATGTATTTGACTCAATGGATAGAAACTCCACGCGGATATTTTTTGATAGACATAGACGCTCTTCCGGCACTAGATGATAATTCTATCTTTATAAAAAGTGCAGAACATTCCGGTGTAAATCTAAAAGAAATAGTTGAAAATATTTTGAAAAATATATGATGCCAACCGGATTTCCAAATACTTTAGGGTTTATAAATCTAAGCGGGATTGATTTGCTGCCCTTAGTTATGCAATTCGCTTTTTTTGGAGTTTTGCTTTTTACGGCCGTTAGTCTTTTGATTTCTTTTTTACATTTGGTTTGGTATAGCGGTAATAGCACTAGATCTTTTTTGTCTATTGTGGTGTTTGT
>CAYOVR010000203.1:0-1838 GCA_964407465.1 uncultured Candidatus Saccharibacteria bacterium | reverse complement strand
GCGGCCTTTGCCTGTTTCATAAATTCAGCACAGGCCTTGTATGACCCGACCATCACCACAGCATCTGGTGCGGCGGCTTTTATTTTTGTCAATGCATCGGTGACATCAACAGTGCCGCGTTCATAGGTTCCTGTTTCAAGAACAGAGAGAGTGCGTTTTTCAAGCGCGGCTTTCAAACCAGATTCGCCAGCCTGACCATAGCTATCATTCTGCATAAAGAGTGCAATTTTCTTCATGCCCTTTTTATCAACCAATTGAGCGGCAATAGATTCCATTTCATCATTATAACCCGCGCGCAGATTAAACACGGTTGGAAGTACGGGGGAACGTAAAAACCCAGCCCCAGTAAATGGAGCAAACATTGGAACTTTTTCACGCGAGATAGAAGGGACAACAGCTTTAACGGTTGGTGTACCAACGTAACCAATTAAGGCAAAAACTTTGTTTTCTTTTATCAATTTATCGGTATTCTGAATTGCATTTGCGGGTTCGTAAGTGTCATCGGTTGTAATGATATTTACGGTTCGTCCTTCGATGCCACCTGATGCATTTATTTTATCGAAATAAACCTTTAATCCAGCAGATACGCCTTTACCAAGGGCTTCGGATGGTCCGCTCTGTGCGTTGGATGTTCCAAGTGTGATTTCTGTATCACTCACACCAACTTCTGCGTGTGCAGTGCAAGGTAATATTGTCAGAAGTGAGAACGCAGTGAGGAGGCATGTAATATGCGAAATATATGACTTATTCATAAGATTGTCCTCTGAGTTGATGATTGTAAAAACTTGCTAACTATCGCATAATATTTTCATGAATAAAACCGAAAAAGAAACTGGAAGTTGTTATGAATATAAGACTCAGAGATAAACTGCTTACCGGATTTGTTTTACTAGGATTGTTGATTGTGTTGATTGCAGGTGGCGCATTTTATGCGTTAGAAAAATCACAGTCATCGGTTCAAAAAATTTCAAAGTTATATGAACACAGAAAAACTGCGCAGAATGTCGCCGTGAATTTTGCTGCGATTAAAGACTCTATTCAGCAATATTCCCTGACAGGGGATGTGGCTTTGATGAGTTCGGCGCGCGCCAGTGTTGAGGAAATTACTCAAGCATTGAGTGCAGAAAAATCAAGTCATGAATTGTCGTCTGAGGATATAAAAAATATTCAGGCAATTTTGGATATCAGAACCAGTTTTCTTGGGTCTTTGAGTACTGTTGAGCAGCTTTATTCGGACAAACAAAACATTATCAAGAACAGTATTGATAAGCAGTCCCAAGAGATTATTAAAAAAGTTGCAGATTTAAGTGATCAGTCCTTTTATTCAGGGAACCCTGATGCTTCTGTATCTGCCGCTGTGATGCGCGGGCATTTTCTTGCCTCATTATTGTCTGCTAGAAAAGTGATGAACCAAAATTCAATCAAAGCAGATATTGATGAATTTCGTAAGGCGATAGCATCCTATCATGAAGCGGGTGCGGGTTTGGTGGTTTATCTGACGGATAAAACCCAGATTGAAGATGTAAAGGCTTTAAGTAAAGACAAAACATTTGAAGAGGCTGTTTTCAAAATTCACGATATTAACACTAAAATTTCAAGTGAGATGTCGGTGTTGGATGGATTATCCATTGATGTTGGAAAAAAGATTGATGTTTATGTCGGAGGCATTAAGACACAAGAAGATAAGGTTACAAAAGATAGTTCATCTGTAATAGCCAATTTCAAAAGTGTTTCATTCATTCTACTGATTATCGGTGGTGGAGTTGGTGCGGTCTTTGTTGTTTATTTGTTAAGGACATTAAAGGAAACGGTTGATTCATTATCCGAAGGGTTTATGG
>CAYOVR010000202.1:0-1842 GCA_964407465.1 uncultured Candidatus Saccharibacteria bacterium | reverse complement strand
GCACGGTCGGCAACTGGGTGACCCCGTTCCCCGGCGACAAGTGGACGCTGGTGTGCGGCTACACCGACGACCCGCGCATGTTCAAGGTGCAGCGCAACGGCGCGATCGTGCTGAGCCACAAGGAATCCGGCACCGCGTCGATGATCGGCGCCGACTACCGGGGCATCGGCTTCGGTGTGCGGGCCGGCGGTGCGCTCATCACGCAGGCGACACCGGCGATCGTGCGCAAGATCAGCGCGGGCGACAACGCCGAGGTGACGCAGACGGGCTACCTGTCGCAGTCCAACGGCGGCGACGTGGATGCCTACGACGAGTACACCCTGTACGGGCCAGGGATCTTCGGCATCGAGGACGGCGCGGGCACCGGCAACATGGTGGTGCTCGACAAGCTGGCCATCGGGGAGATTGCGCACATTCGCACCGACCCGCGCAAGCAAGGGGTGTTCGACTACACCAACCGCACGGGCGAGGAGACGGCCTCGATCCTGTTCGGCGCCAGCCCGACCGATCAGATGTACGCGAAGATGAAGGGCCGCTTCACCAAAGCGTGCGCCGTGCCGGGCAAGGAACCGGGGATGCGCGTCACCACCCGCAAGCTCAAGGTTCAGATCACGGGCGGCAACGCGGACTCGAAGGTGGACCGTGCGCTTATTCCGTTACGTCGTTACCCTCAATAGCTCAGTGTTGCAACAGAGTTCAAGTACCGCCACGTCTTTCCCCTTCGAGCGTCACGAACTGTCGTCTGGCTAACACCCAGGAGGCGGGCCAGCTCAACGGCCGACATCCGACTGGTTCTGATCCACACGACATCAGTCGGCGTCAGCTTGCAAGCTCGCCGCCCACCGCCGTGATTCCAGGCAGTCGGCGCATGGTCGAGGCGGGCATGGCAGGGCGTACAGCGAGGCACGTAGGCGTCGAGATTGGTGCTGAAAGTTCCACGCGGCGCTCGAATATCCTGCGCAACGTCTTCCCAAGTCGGCCAGTTATGCGACCAGTCGTCAGCCCGAGAGTCACAGTCCACGCACCTGTAGCTACTGGCTGAGCCCCTATCGGAGTAGAGCCGCTTGTGAACTTGCCGGTAGGTCTCGGGAGTTTTCCGCCGAGCTTTCCGTGATTTCGCCTTCTTTTTCAGCAACTCAGGATCGGCGTTGATCGCCGCCATCTTCGCTCGATGTTCATCAGAAAGGGGTCGCCCAGTGAGTGCAGCGGAAATTCTGCGCCGATGCTCGTCGGTGGACTTGGCCCCCAACCGGTTTGCCGCCATGCCACGCAGCCGGGCCTTTGTCGCTTCGGATGGGCGGTGCCTATGGCACGTGCAACCAGGTCCGGTGCAATGGATGCGGGAGTGCTTTCCGCAGGTGCAGCCAGGTTCGCATTTCTTGGTTGTCATGGTGCTACTCCTTACCGAGTTGGTCGAGAACCTTCTGTGCAGCGTCCCGAAGTTTGCGCGCGCTGGCCGCAGTGATGCGCGGGGAGGCCGTCTCGCCAAGGAGCACGGCTGGGGTGACCTCCAGGGCAGCGGCCAGCGCGTAGAGGTCGTCGATATCGACCCGGCGCTCGTAATTCTCAATCCTGCGGATACCAACCGGATTGATGTCGCGGCCCAATGTCCGACTCAAGTCCGTGTAGGTCATCCCGCGCCGTTCACGGTAGGTGCGCACAGCATCCGCCAATGCACGCCCATGCTCGCTGATATCGCTCGGCCGTCCAGACATGACCATCATCATATGGCAGCCGTAATGTCGAAACAAGACGGTTACCCACAGTGACCACCGCCACCGCGACTATCCCCGAGTCGGTCGAGGTACTGCACCACAAGCTGCGATCCGGCACGCCCGAGGA
>CAYOVR010000201.1:0-1852 GCA_964407465.1 uncultured Candidatus Saccharibacteria bacterium | reverse complement strand
CCACGCGCCCGCTGCGCCACGGTGCTGGGGCGAGCCGTCCAGCAGCATGCGCCGCTCAAGGCGCCACTGCCCCGCCACGTGGAGCCACACTTCCGCGCGCCTGCCCGCCAGCGTGTTGGGCGTGGTCTGCACCCACGTGCCGTCACTGTGGCTCTGCAGTTTGGAACCTGGCAGCGAGTAGCGGTAGCGCGTGCAGCCGCTCAGCGTGTTGCCGGCCACCGAGCCAACCTCGATGCACTCCCGCCCGCAGTAGATGAGCGAGCCCGCGGTGATGCCGGTGGCGTCCTCCACGTCAAAGCTGGTGGCGCTTGCGGAGATGGCTGCAACCAAGCGCGTGCGCGGGAGCGTGCGGCGGTTGAAGTAGGCATCCCACTGCCGGCCAAAGCGGACGCTCACCTCAGCGGTGCCGGGCAAAACCATCAACTGGTCAAGGTCCAACTGCTGGCCGCTGAACTGGACGGTCTCCGGGTCAATGGCGTTGACCGTGGTCAGCGTGGTGGGCCCGTTGAGGTAGACCGCGGTGGTGTCCATGACGATGCCGGCGCGCGTGGAGAAGGCAAACGGGATGCCTTCAATCAGCACCACCGCGTCCACTTCACGCGTGCCCCGCCCGGCGTCCAACTCGTCTTGGTAGGCCATGGGTCAGTCCTCCCACGACGTTTCAATCAGCGCGATTTCCATGCCGTAGTTCGGGGAGTTGTAGCTGTTGCGCGCCGGGTTGAAGACCAGTTGGTTGATGTTCCCGCCGGTGGGCGCCAGCGCGTAGGTCCCAACGTGCGCAGACGAGATGGGCGCGCCGGCAGGGTGGGCCACCGGGTTGGGCCGCTTGATGGTCAGCGTGGTGCCGGTCTTGCCAATCACCAGCACCTTTTCCCCGTCAATCCAGTGGACGAAACCGGAGCCCACGCCCGACGTGTCGGTCATGTCCACCGTGTCGGTTTCCGCGTCGAGCGCCGTCGTGATGCATGAGCGGTACGCGGTGGCGTCGCTGTAGATACGCAGCAGTTCAGCACGCCGTGCCCAATCCCAGATGAGCGTGCGGAACGTGTAGTCACGAACGTCGCTGGCCTCGTCCTCCACACCGCTGTTGATGCGCCCGTATTCATCCTGCACGCGGTCGCGCTCCACCGTCTCCAGGGTGAGCATGCGCCGCACCATCGGGTCACCCACCGTGTGCGGGAATGCGGCACCACCGCCGCCGGTGAACACGGAGCCGATGATGCTGGGAACGCCGGGGTGGCTGATGTTCCGTTCCGCGCGCGCGCCGGGCCACCAGATGCCAGCGGGCGGGCCGATGACCACACTCGCGGATACCTCCGTGGCAATCGTGGTGTTCAGCCCGAACCGGCCCAGCAGCCGCTTGCCCTCGGCGGAACTGGTGGACGGAAGAAACTCAAACTCCGCGCCCGGACCGCCGTACGCCTGGTTAATCAGTTCAAGGTTGGGCGTGTTGCCCAGCGTCGCAATGGACGTGGCCACGCCATACGACGGGTCAAGGTCAATGGCCGCATCCAGCGCCAACAGCAGGCCACGCAGCACGCGCGCGAGGTTGCATGGGACGTTTTCTCCGCCGTCGGTCGTCCCATACGTCGGGTCCAACCAGTAGAACCCGCGCGGGACGGTGATGGTGCTGGACGTGACGCCGTCCGTTTCACGGATGCCCACCGTGCAACCTGCGTTCACCGTGTGGCTGGCGATAATCAGAGGGACGCCCATGGGTCACTGCCTTTCAACGCCGCTGGCGCTCAGCGAACACGTCAGAGGAACGGATGGCGGTGGAGATAGCACGGGCCGCGGTGCGCGGGTTCTGCGTGTTGATGCTGGCGGGCATGTTGGTGATGTAGATGTTGAA
>CAYOVR010000200.1:0-1854 GCA_964407465.1 uncultured Candidatus Saccharibacteria bacterium | reverse complement strand
TGGAAATTAGGATATTTGAAGCTCTGCTCCGCAAAGCCATAGTCGTTAAAGCACACTTCGGCAAGAACATCGTGCTACCTGCTCCCCTAACCGTGCAAGACGCCATTTCTACGCTTTACAAGGCAGATGTCGGCCGAACCAAAGATGTTAATATCAGGCACTACGGCAACAACGGCCAAGCCTTATATTTTTATTCTTCCTCTGTAAACATTATCTTTTACGACAAGCTCAAAGATGTTCAAACACCTAAAGCTAAAGCCGTTGATAAAGATAAGCCAAAGCAAGAACGACTTTTTGTTGACGCTTTAAGCCGTGAACAAAAACCAGAAATACTGCGGTTTGAAATCAGGCTCGCAAAACAGCAAAGCCTTACTGCCTTTCTTTCAAAAATCAAAGGAGAGAAAATCAAACACACTACCTTTGAAGCCCTGTTCAATAAAGAACTTTGGCAAAAGGCTTTACTCGAAAAATGGGCGGAAATAATCAAATCACCAGCAAGCCAGCTTGCCTTCAAACTGGAGCGGCCGACTGAAGAAGTGTTTGACGCAATGGTTGCTGGCTTAACTGCAAAAAAGAAAAAGCAAGCCCATTCACTTAATACCGCACTGGCCAGTCTTGGTCTTTATACCCTAATTAACCAATATGGGGTCAGAAAAACGAAAGACAAAATTGAGAAGAATTGGACAAGTAAAAGCTGGGCAAGGCTATCCGCTAAAATCAAAGTTTCGGCCACTACCCTTCGGGGGCTACCACCATCGCTGGCCATAAGCGACATTCAATCAGCATTAGAAAAATTCGAAAGGTATGACTTCAAACAAGAGTAAAAAGCGAAGTCAGCCTTCAGTGGAATATAAACTCGCCGAACAAACCAGCGAGATTATTGATAATGCCTTCGACATATTATTCGAAGAAACATTAAAGAAATATAGCAACTTGACAACTAATGACAATTAGGATTATAATGAATTTATGGAATTTCTCACGTTAGATGAAGTCGCAACAGAATTAAGAGTTCATAAACGCACCATATTGCGGTGGCTTAAAAGTGGCAGTCTTAAAGGCTACAAGCTCGGTGATGGCAAGACTTCCCTGCTCCGTATCCCTAAAACCGAAGTTAATAAATTTTTAGAAAAGCATAAAATCAAATGACCCCTACAACAGATAAACAATTAAAGCTGATTGCGACTTACGCTCGTGTGTCTGAAAATCCTGATGAAGAAGAACAGACCATAAAAAATCAGGCAATGACTTTTGCTGAACAGGCAGAAAAGAATAACTGGCAAATAGTTCAGGAATACAAAGACGACGACTGGAGCGGCGACATTTTGGAACGGCCTGACCTTGATAGATTGCGATTGGATGCTAAAAGTAAAAATCGAGCTTGGGAAGCCGTTCTTATTTACGACCCTGACCGTTTGGCTCGCCGTTACTCATACCAAGAATTAGTAATGGACGAGTTGCGAGAAGCAGGGGTTGAAGTAATCTTTGTTACCGTCTCCGCTCCAAAAAACAGCGAGGATAAAATTTTACACGGTGTTAGAGGATTATTCGCTGAATATGAGCGTGCCAAGATAGCCGAAAGATTTAGATTAGGGAAACTCCGTAAAGTAAAAGAAGGACATATTCTTACAACCCAACCATTATACGGATACAACTACATTCCAAAGCAAGATAAAAAGCACGGGTATTACGAAATCAACATAGAAGAAGCTAAAGTTGTTAAAATGATATTTTCTTGGGTTGCCAATGACGGAATGACTTTGCGAGCTATCGTCAGAAAACTGCAAGGGTTAGCCATCAAACCACGCAATAGCAAAAGAGGAGTGTGGAGCACCAGCACTTTGAGCACAATGC
>CAYOVR010000199.1:0-1859 GCA_964407465.1 uncultured Candidatus Saccharibacteria bacterium | reverse complement strand
CCTTCAATCACGACTATGCAGAAGATGAGTTAAAAAGCCTTACTGATGCGGTTCAAAAGTTAAGTCAATCAGCAAAGCAATCTGCTGAACCAAAGGAAACCAATCTTTCTGCTGCCGACAAGAAGAAACTTTTTATATTAGAAAAGTTAAAGGAAGAATGGGATTTAACACCAAAAAACAATAGCGATAAAGTTACTATACAAACAGGAATTGGAACTCATTTAGTCCAAGCAGGAGAAACTAAAATATCCAGCCAAAAATTCAATTCTTGGATGAGAGAAAGTGGTATTACGGACTGGTATGAACTGGAGAATATACTAAACATTCTTAAACAAGAGGGGCTGATTTCAAAGTTCAAAATTATAGGAGCATCAAGATAACCATATGAGTATCCTAACAATCCAATTTCCTCAAGATTTCGAAAAGCGTTATACCTCGTATAAGGACAAGGTTTTGGGCAGTTCAACAGTTGTTCAAACACAGTCAAAACCACTCGCCTTACCTACTGCAAAGAGTAAGGTCTTAAACGCCAAATTGAAAGACGGCCTTTTGACACTGAATGAGAGTGCGGGATTTGTTGAATTCAATGAAGTTAAATCGGATATCAACCCACAAAGCCAAGAATTTATAGTCCTTCAAAAACTGATGAGCAGTGATAGCTATTTAGCTACTTATGCGGATTTACTCGGAGACAAACCCTCTAAAGATGCTAAAAGAAATCTGGGTTTTATTATTAGAAATATAAAGATAATTTTAGGCGTCTTGCCGAAAGGAAAAGCAGAAAATAAAGACTGTATACTAAACATAAAGGGACACGGATACAAACTGATTACATAGCACAATCGGAGCACATTCGCTCCGCATTAAACCCACAATAATCGCACATTCTTTCCGTCCCTGATTAACGGATTAAGAGATAAAGTCAAAGCATAAATAGCTTTGGCTTTTTTCTTTCGCCAAAACATTACAATTAACCAAAATTTATGACCAGAAAATTACAGGGTCAGGCAGACACCCAAAGTTCTGCCGAAGATTATCGTAACTATCTTTACACGTTCGATTTAGGGGCAGCCGCAGCATTAGTTTCGGCTGGCTTTCAACTTGCCCTGCTTGATAAAACCAACCCTCGCAAAGTCCAGTTCGCCTTTCTGCGAGAAGCAGGAATAGAAAAGGTCGTAGACGATTACTGGGCAAACCGCCTCGAAGTTAAAGCGAGGTTGTTTTTCGATAACCTCAAAATGCTTAAGAACCGACTTTATAGCGAATAATTTTATGAATGACCCCAAACAATGCCATCACTGTTCCGTGCCGTCAGTTAAATACAAATGCTTACTCTGCGACTGCACAGGCAAAATCGAAATCCCCCAAAACATAGTCTGGCACAGCGATAGGCTCGATGATTTTACCATCATCGGGACAGACTATTTGACTTGCGATAACTGCAAAGGTCAAGGCTGGATATTACTGCCACCAATGATTGCAAACCAGCATCCAGAAAATGTGTTGGAGTATTCCCCGAAATTTCGGGACAACAAAAATGGAACACCAAGACAAAAGTAACCGCCCGAAAGATAAACAAACGCAGGCTTTATGCTCGATACAGTTGCTATCAAAATTACATATCCAAACTTTATGGTTGGTAACCCCAACCTTTTTACTCCTGCGTTAAATATCAAAGACAAAACTACCGATTTTGACTACGGCAGACATAAGTTCCAAAAGTTCATTCAGAACGCTACCCTTGCAGATAAACAGGCTGGTATTTACCTGCCACGATTGACTGTATATAAGCGTTTTGACGATTGCAGAGAAATCTACGACCTGCATATTGAATTTTCCGTTCCCAAACTCTTAAACGA
>CAYOVR010000198.1:0-1866 GCA_964407465.1 uncultured Candidatus Saccharibacteria bacterium | reverse complement strand
GCACCAATAACGATCGCGATTAGTAAACAGGTTACGATCATAGCGAGCGCAAACCATAGAGCAGCGACAAAAGCTACGTAATAACCAACAAAGGTCAAAAGTAAGATAATAATACCTACTGGAAAAGCAATCATACCAAGGAAACCAATACCTAGGCTGTGCCATGGTTTCTGTCTGACACCTTCAACAACAGTACGGACGCGTCGTGGCAAGAAGTGAATTAACAACCACGCGGCCAGAATTAAGGCTAACAGCTTTATAACGAACGCTCCGGTAAGAATACCAGCCATAGCATGTCCTGCTTTACGTTCCATCTTTTCAAAAGTAACATTAGGGACTTGGGAACCTTCATCTGAGATGGCTTCCTTGTAACTCTTATGAGTCACAGCTTTTTGAATATTAGCTTTGGAACCAAAGCGCAGCTCTTCATCTGATTGAATCCAAACTTCTCCGGCAATTGCGCTATTAATAAAGACAGTACCACCACCAATGCGAACTTCTCCAGCAACCGGAGCTTCTACAATAATGTCACCTGCCCCTGCAACTAAATCTCCACCGACGCTTGATGTCGAAGCCAAGGTAACACTACCACCACCGATTAAAACATCACCGGCAACTTGACCTGTGATCGTTAAATCACCCGCTCCGATACGAACATCACCACCGACGTTACCATTGATAGTGACGGTTCCACCACCAACAACTAAATCTTGCTCAACGTTACCAGTAACCAAGATTTTACCGCCAGCGGCATACAAGTCGCCACTGACATTTGATGCCACGCTGACACTACCAGAAGCCACATAAACGTTGCGATGACCTTCTCCATTCACCGAAACTGACCCATTTTGACCAGGACCTGGAGCAATAAACTCTGCGGCTTGCACACGTGGTGCCATCAAGCCCAAGGCAAGGATTAACCCTGCGACTACCCATAGTCTGTTCATATGTTTTTATGCTAATTATTTACTTTAGTATACGACTTTTTAACCCAAAAAGCAACGATTTTCAAGTAAAAATTTCCAGCTTAATTTTGTCGATAGGATGGCCATTTTGCATCAAAATTGCACGGGTATCTTGAACCATACCTAAACTGCCACAAAGGTAAAATGTTGCATCCTTGTACTGATTATAATTTTCAGTGATGTACTTAGTGACTCGACCACTATAACCTTGCCATGTTGGTTGTGGCTGAGATAATGCCTGAATAATATTAAAGTTTTGGTACTCCTTGGCTATGGAAGAAAAATGTTCGCTGTAAAAAATATCTTGCTCAGAACGAACACCAAAAACCAATGTCGTGTCCACGTCTGTTTTTTTTTGCAATAGATCAGGAATCATTCCCACAAACGGAGCGATGCCTACACCGTTAGCAACAAAAACTACTTGGCCTACAGTATCCTGAATTACAAACTTACCAACTGGCCCTCGCATAGGCACACTATCCCCTACCTTGAGCGATCGAACATATTCCGAACCAACGCCACCATCTTCAAACTTAATACAAAATTTTAGTTGCGGTAAAACTTCAGGCAATGAAACTATAGAGTAAGATCGAAAAACTTTGTCAGCAATGATGAATTGCACGAACTGGCCGGGCAAAAACGACAAAAACTCACCACCTTCAACAAGCATGCTCAATTCGACCACATTTGGCGTTAGATACTCTATATTTGTAACTTTTGGACTAAAGGTTTGCATGGATTCGAAGATATAGCCGGTTTGATATTACACGAAAAGTAGAGGGGACCAAATACTTTTCTTAGCAATACCAAACCGTCTATTGCCTAACTGCATAAATTTCACTCTGGGCGCGGACGGTTTGTGTGTTGTTAAGAAAACCATTGGAGCCTGCGGCGACTGGTT
>CAYOVR010000197.1:0-1876 GCA_964407465.1 uncultured Candidatus Saccharibacteria bacterium | reverse complement strand
GGCAAGATGCCGCTGTTGGCTCTCACGTCGCTGATGAAAAAGCGCGTCGTGGACGACTACACCTTCAACTGGTGGGAGAAGTCTCTCGATGATCGGCGGTTCGATCTCCACGCGACCAGTGGCGACCTTACCGTTTCCAACACAGCCATTACTTTGGCTGCCGGCAACAACGCCAAGACGCTGAAGCAGGGCGATCTGTTGTGGGTTGAAGCAACGCGCGAAATTCTGCGCGTGACCGCCGATCCCACGAGCGATACTGCGATCAACGTGTCGCGTGGCTTTGCTGGTACGACACCGGCAACCCTCGACGCCAACGGCGCCGGCATTAACCCGAACCTGCTCTATATCGGTTCGGCCTATGAAGAAGGCTCGCTGGCACCCACCGGCATTGCCTATGATCCGACCAAGTACACCAACCTGACGCAGATTTTCCGCGACACGCTGGAAGCTACGCGCACGGCGATCAAGACCCGCCTGCGTACCGGCGATGCTGTCAAGGAAGCCAAGCGTGAGTGCCTGGAGTACCACGGCATCGGAATCGAGCGCTCCATGTGGTTGGGGCAGCAGGTCGATACCACGTTTAACGGCAAGCCCCTTCATACCATGCGCGGGTTTGAGCCCTGGATGGTTGCGAATGCTTCCGGGAATGTGGTAACTGCAACCGCAGCCGGCGTGGACCTGGACGAACTGGAGTCGTATTTCTACAACATCTTCAAGTTCGGCTCCAGCGAGAAGCTCGGAATCGTTGGCAATCGTGCGCTGCTTACGATCAATCAGATCGTTCGCAAGAACACGCAGTATCAGGTCTTTGCCAAGGAGAAAGAGTACGGCATGAACGTGGTAAGGCTCATTACCCCGTTCGGCGAAATCGTGCTGAAGTCGCATCCGCTGTGGAACCAGATCTATGGTGGCACCACCGGCGGTACGGCCTACTTCGGCATGGAGGCGTGGATGGCGGTTCTCGATATGGAGAACTTCACCTACGTCAATCTGAAGGACTCGGATACGCAGTATCAGCCCGACCTTCAGTCGAACGGCCTGGACGGCATGCAGTCGGGATATTTGTCCGAATGCTCGCTGGAAATTCACCACGCACCAACGCACTACCTGATCAAGGGTCTGGGCGTTGGCATTGCGGATTCGTAAGGGGGAATCAACATGAAGGCTCCACAGGTACAATCCTCCGCGATCCAGTGGGATGGCAAACTTCCGTTTACGTGGCACACGCAGAACGCGCTGACGCTGCATACGGCGGAAGTGGCGGTTGACTCGATCATCGCTCCGTGTGACGGCACCATCGTAGCTGTGATTGCGAACCTCACCGAAGCGCCCGGCACGGCGGCTGGCGGTCTGCAGATCGGAATTGTCGGCGATGCTGACTACTTCCTGTTCCACGACTTTGCCACTACCGACGCGACGGGGGTCTATGACATCACTGGCAGCCTGCTCTTGGCCACCGTGACCAAAGGCCAGAAGCTGGTATTCGGTGCCGATGGCGTCGCGACAACGACCGGGCTGGTCGAAGTCACTGTTGTTATCATGCCGAGAAACGCGTAACTCATTGCGTAGGCCCTTTGGGGAGGCCTGAAAACCTCCCCACTTTTTCGGAGCTAAAATGGATCGGGATACTGCAGTCAGCATTATCATGCGGCGCCTGGGCAATAGGTCCGGGATTGAATCGCAGATTATTACCGATATGCAACTGGCGCAAACGGAGCTGGAGCAAGCCACTGAACGGCCGTGGTTTCTGCTCAACTTTCGGCAGGCGCTGGTGAATGAAACCTCGCCAACGGATGCGATTCTTCTGCTCGATGATTTCCTTACCGAGTGGAAAGATGGGTTGCTTGAATATGAAGATGAGGATGGTAATTGGCAT
>CAYOVR010000196.1:0-1886 GCA_964407465.1 uncultured Candidatus Saccharibacteria bacterium | reverse complement strand
GCAATCAAACTAAATCCCTTTTTCTCTTTTTTATCCATACACGTAAATTGTAACATAAGAAAAAGCCCCCTTGCGAGGGCTTTAAAATTAATAGTAATCGATAATACATTCTGAAATTTCAATTACCCAACAGTCTCCTTCAGCTTTTCTATGAATTCCTTACCTTTACCAACTTGAGTGTTTACCGTCACCTTGTTTGCACACAAGGGGCAGGTTGTAGCCGGATATTTTTCCATCGAAACTGAAAGAAGCTGATAGAGCACAGGAACACCCAAAAGCTCTTTGGTAACACCTCCGCGATTGCAGAGAGCACCAAGCCCAACGATTGATCCGCCAATGCCTTCCACACAACGAGCAAGCTTTTCAGCACTGCCACCGCTGTTTAGAATGTCCTCCACCAGAAGGATATTTTTGCCAGCAACAAATACATCGTAGCCCCTCTTAATGACAAATCCTCCTTCGGGAGCTTTTTCCGCATATACGGCAGCAACGGGCTTACCAAGAATAAGTGACAGGTGTTTTGTTACATACTGGGAGATAATAATCCCACCGGTAGCAGGGCCAACAACCGTATCAATGTCCTCATATTGCGAAAAATGCAGTGCTAAGAAATAACACAGGAGCTCTATCCTTTCCGGAGACACATAGATCATATCCTTATTGATATATGCCGATCCATGATCGCCGCTTGTATATACAAAGTGGCCAGACAACACAGCATGCGCCTCCTCGAGTATCCGCGAAGTAATCTCTTCTACCGTTGGCGGCAATATCGGCTCAAGAGCGCGAGCTATGTTAATAGCATTATGAGTTTCCTCTGTAGCAATGCGGGCTGCATCAGCAAAGTCTTCACCGTTTGATGCATAGAGCACCGAACGTGAGAGATTAATTACAAATCCTGCACCGTGCATATCTTTTCCTGCACGAACCGCAGCTTCAAGATCGCCTCCTTGTGCGCCAATGCCAGGTATCAGAATAATATTCCTCGGCGCAGCTGCACGGATAATGGCGAGTTCACTTGGATAAGTAGCTCCAACAACAAGGCATACATTTTCACGGCCATTCCAGTGTGTCGCCAAGGCTTCCGCCACGCGAACATAAAGGGGTGTAACACTGTTGACCATAAGATTCTGGAATTCGCCCGACCCAGGGTTTGAAGTCTTGCATAATACAAAGACTCCTTTATCCGCACACGACAGAAAGGGTTGATTGGCCTCACTGCCCATGTATGGGTTTATTGTAATAGCATCAACCTTATTGAAATCAAATGCACTTTTTACATACCCGTCGTTCGTGTTACCTATATCGCCACGCTTGGCGTCAAGAATAATAACCACACTGGGATAGTGAGCACTGATGTAGTCCACCGTCTGCTTCAAAGCCATAATGCCGGCCAATCCATGCGCTTCATAAAAAGCGCTGTTTGGCTTGTATGCGCAAACAATGTCTGCAGTAGCATCAATGATTGCTTTGTTGAAGTTAAAAATGGTCTCGGTTATACTGTCTGCTTTTATATGCTCTGGTATCTTTTTAGGATCCGGATCGAGCCCGACACAAACAAATTTACCTGCCTGAAATGCCAGCATCATTTTGTGCTGAAAACTAAGATTTTTTGTCTTCATAATTGTTTTTTGAGAATGTTAAAAAATACGAAATTCCTCATATGTATACTGGAAAATTACTCTCATGTAAAGGGCAATACAAAAAGCGGCCGCTAGGCCGCTTTTTGTTGTTTCTTTGTATTTAGGACTTTCATAAACAGATGCAGTTCTAGGAGTAAGTTCATTTTGCGACGGAGACGTACTTAGACGTACGTTGACGGAGAAAAATGAACTTACGACAACGAAATGCACTGTTTATGGAAGTTCTTACTTGCGCTTCTTTCC
>CAYOVR010000195.1:0-1892 GCA_964407465.1 uncultured Candidatus Saccharibacteria bacterium | reverse complement strand
GCATATTGCTCCGGATGCTTCTGGTGCTTATATCTCTACGCCAGCGGCAGCAACAGCACTTGATCTGTTCACCGACTCATTCATCGTCGGATTTACTCCGATCATTCCGGTTACGGGCGGGGCCTACTATTTTGCCGGTTGCTCTGACCTTTCTACCAAATGGGGACCGGCGCATCTGATCGGAACTACAGGATTGCTAGGTGTGCGCTTCACAGTGACGGCGGGGCAGTCGTTCTCTGGTACGTATGGCGTGGCGACGGTTGGCGGGGGGTTCGTCGGCGCGAAGACCAACACCGCAGGATACGCAGTTGGGGTCGGCACAGTGACGCTTGGGTCGGCCGGCAAAGGAGTTGTGACCATCGGCGACATCGTGCGATTCGGGACCGACAAGCAGGACTACACAATCTCATCTGGGGATGCCGACATCAGCGGGGGCGGGGCGATCTCATTTACTCCAAACCTGCAAAAAGCCATTCCGGCAGCAGCAACTGAGGTCACGCTTGTCGGTGGCGCGCGAGTGCATCGCGTCTTGCTGGCGTGGGATGCGCCTACTCAGACTGTTACGCAATATGTCGATGGCGTTGTTGATTTCTCACGCGGTTTGGATGCCGGCAAAGCAGCGGTCGCTGGCGATCTGATCACGGAGCCATACGATATTGGCCGGCCGCGTACCGGCTTGGCGTCAATCAGCCAGTTTAGTGGATTCCAGTTTTTGAAGTTTGCGGGATCTGGTCTGCCGATGAACATCGACGAGCTTACTTATCTGGACAACCAGCGCCGTCGGATGGGGCTGTTGGATGTTCCTGTTTTTCTCTAGCCCAGATGTATAACGCCTCGGCATCTGGGCAATTACCGGCAGTCAGCATTCCGTCGAAGTTCGTCGGGATGCACTACTCGTCATGGTCTGGCGGTACGCCTACGCCAGCCGTTACCTACGCGCCGAAAATCTGGCGCAGCTTGGGTAATGATGTGAATTGGGCTGATATTGAGTCGAGTGATAACGTATTCACCGGGGACGGAAAGGCGAAGCTCGATGACCGCGTAGCCTACTTCGCCGCTCAGGGACAGGACATCTACTATCAGATTTATGAGACTCCTGCGCATTGCAGAGTAGCAGGCCAGTCGTGGGCCGCCGTGACAGATCAGGATGGGCAGGTAGGCGCAGGATGCGTGCCGGACACGGTAAAGCTCGCACGTTTCGTGACGTGGTTGCTGACGACCTATCCGCAGATTAAGTATTTGAGTCCGTGGAACGAGCCTAAGTGGGCGACGAATCCAGCTATCAAAGTATGGGGTACGAATACCGGGCTTGCTGTAGGCGACTCTGTTGTGGGACTGACATCTGGAGCTACCGGAACAGTATCTACCATCGGCTCGCAGATGGTGATCCGCTACACTGATGCAGCAAACGTGGCTACACCATTTAGCCCCGGAGCTGAGACGATCCAGAAGGTAGGCGACGCCAGCAAATATTGGACGGCGACATCAACATCAGCAATTTGGTATTGGTTCGGCACCAAGGCAGAACTTGTGACCCATTGCCAGACGGTCTATGCGGCGGCAAAGGCGGCAAATCCCAATGTACTGGTTACGTGGCCGGACTTTGTAGAAGGTGGCGGTTCAGAAGAACAATGGATCGAGACGTGGCTTGATGCTGGTGGTTCAAACGCCTTCGATGTCGGCGCGATACTCGCTGCGCGTGGTATCTCCTGCCCGCTGATCGCGAGCGAGTGTGGAGCTGTTCCTGGATGGGCGTTTTATGATTCCCTGAGCAAGGGAGCGCAAGCCCAGACGCTCAAGCGTGTAACGGCGTATCTGGCCGCTCGAGGATGGCTTGGCGTGATTTGGTACGGGCACAGCAATACCTACTGCGGAAACCCATCGGTATATCC
>CAYOVR010000194.1:0-1898 GCA_964407465.1 uncultured Candidatus Saccharibacteria bacterium | reverse complement strand
AACCTGTTGCCGGCCATGGAATCGAACTTCCACGCCGACTCTGCAGTTTGCGCCGAGACGGTACTAACAAGCACCGCCAGAATCAAGCAAATGACCATGGATCGCATCGTAGTTTCCCTCGCTACCAGATTGTCGATATGTAATAATACCATATTTATCGACTTTTGTCAAGCATACAAAAAACAGCCCACTTGGGCTGTTTTTTTAAACTCTAATTACGCGAGTTTGACGTTGACTGCATTCATTCCCTTAGGAGAATCCTCAGATTCAAAGGTGACTGCATCGCCTTCTTTGATTTCGTCAAAGGTGACTCCGACGAGAGAATTGCTATGGAAGAATAAATCTTTGTCCTGGCCATCAGGAGTGATGAAACCAAAACCTTTATCAGTCTTTTTCTTGATAATACCGTTCATAGATTTGTGTTAAAAATAGAGTGCAAATTGAAATGTTTTGAAGCTCGACGATTTTTCTAAAGACAATTGTTGCGGAGTGAGTATGACACACATCGAGAAATAAAGCTAGGGGTAAGATATGATGGGAATATGAGCAAAAAAAGTGGCTCGCGGGGGCGCGAGCCTAAGGATCAGGGTCTTCCTCTGAAGGGCCTCCTTGAGCCGATATCCAGAGAAAGACGGGGAACGGAATCCGTCTGTCGGACGCTTCCATAACACGTTTTGTCTTCACCGCGGTGAGGTCAGAGATCAATACCACGTCCATGTCGTGGAACATGCCCCTGATCACCAGAACGCGAGGGAAGTCTTCGCTGAGATAGACCTGGGTTTGGAGCTTGATGGCGAGGGATCTCGCATCTCCCACAGTGAACTTGTAATCCCCATTGCCAGCTCGCACGATCGTATAGCCTTCATTCGAGTTCATCGGTACCTCCGTCGACGTTGTGACTTCTGCTAGTCCTTCCGTAAATGAATCTTCAGATCCTCCAGAGCAAGTGAGAGCGGGATACCTGCGGTAACCAACGCCTCCATTGATTTGAATGCAGCCCCTCCAAGTATCTGCTCACTGAACGTGACTACAATGGTCGGTCTCGACCGTTGCGCCAAGACTCTCTTCCGCGCAAAGAAGGTTCTGGCCATGCGCTCTTCTCCCATGCTCTGCCAGGTCTCAGTAAGTTTGGCTTGGTGAGTATGCATGTCGGGATCTATCAGAGTACCCAACACTCTTTTCTTCAACTCAGGGGTGAACTGCCAAGCTACGCTCGTGTCGTCCTCTAAATTCGGAAAAAGTGCGACGTAACCCTGGAGATGGCGATTGGTATTAAGCACCCCCTTGATAACATAGTGGTGATAGTTACCACGGCCATCGATCAACAGTTCCATAACTATCTTGTCGTACGAACAAAAACTACGGTCTGTTGGCATGACGCACACCTCCTTGAAGAATTTTCCATCGTTGTTACCCACTAGAAACTATAACTCTTGTTACAAACTCTAGTAGGTAGCGGAATCTTTCGAGTCCGCTGGATGCAAGGCGCTTGCCTCGCAGAATAATCATGCCCTCCTTGGCTTCGAACGATGTCAGCGTCCCACCCTGGGCGTGAAGCCCTTGATGAACATCCCGCTGCAGATCGTTCGTTGCTCACGCGTGCCACGCGTGGTTATTACGTCGGCCG
This sequence comes from uncultured Candidatus Saccharibacteria bacterium, assembly GCA_964407465.1. Lineage (GTDB taxonomy): Bacteria > Patescibacteriota > Doudnabacteria > UBA920 > UBA920 > JADZEH01. The sequence goes on along the minus strand of CAYOVR010000194.1, from coordinate 271 downwards.
TGAAAGCGAAACTATCGTCGCGCCCGCAACCGTATACCCAGCTCGACCCCCAGTAGTGCCGCTGCACGTTCTGGACGTCAGTGTAGCCGAGCTCTTCGAATGCCCGCTTCGCTTCCTGAGTTGAGGGTCCAGGGGGCTCAACACGGGACAGAGCGTAGGTGCACGCAACGAGCAACAAGATCACGATCACCGCACTGAACGCAACCTTCCCGCCCATCAACACCATCTTCTGCTGGGAAGTTAGTTCCATGACCACTATCCTCCAACGTTA
>CAYOVR010000193.1:0-1910 GCA_964407465.1 uncultured Candidatus Saccharibacteria bacterium | reverse complement strand
CTATTGCAGATCCACTATTGCAGGATCTTGAAAAAGACACCGTTAACTTTACTGATAACTTTGATGCAACGCTTAAAGAGCCCGCATATCTGCCAGCACTTTTGCCGAACCTTCTTCTCATGGGTGCAGAAGGAATTGCGGTTGGAATGGCTACTAAAATTCCACCACACAACTTAAAGGAAGTTATTGATGCAGTTACAGAGGCTATTAAAGTTGGAAAGCCAGTCATTGATGATGCAAAACAGTCCGAGGAGACTGAAACCTTCATTCAGAAAATTGACTTAATCGCATCAGGAAAACACGATGTGTTAACTGAGGAAGAAATGAACGCAACAAGTGTGAGCTTTGACACTCCAATCACCATTGCAGAGCTTACCAAACACATTCCAGGTCCTGACTTCCCAACAGGAGGTGCCATCTATGATGCGAGCTCCCTTGAAGAAGTATATGCAACCGGAAGAGGGCGTATTGTTGTCCGAGGTATAGCTGAGATCAAAGAAGGAAAGAAGGGCCGAACTATTATTGAAATTACGGAGCTTCCATATCAAGTCAATAAGGCTGTACTTGTAAGCGCAATTGCTGACCTCGTCCATGAGAAAAAGCTCATCGGTATCTCAGCACTTCGTGACGAAAGTGACAAAGACGGAATGAGTGTGGTGATTGAGCTCAAGCGAGATGCAAAACCAAAAAGCGTTTTAAATAATCTTTTTAAGCACACACGACTTCAGAGTACGTTCCCTGCAAACTTTGTGGCGTTAGTCAATGGAACCCCACACACAGTTAACTTAAAGCAAGTTGTTGTTGAGTACGTAAAGCATAGACAGAAAGTTGTTATTAGAAGAACACTATTTGAACTCACAACGGCCAAGAAGCGTGCACACATTTTAGAAGGACTTAAGATCGCACTTGATCACTTAGACGAAGTTATTGCAACCATCCGTGCAAGTAAAACTCAAGAAGAAGCAAAAACCAATCTTATTGCAAAGTTTAGCTTTAGCGAGATTCAAGCGACTGCCATTCTTGATATGCAGCTTCGACGACTCGCGGCTCTTGAGCGCGAAAAGATTGAGAAAGAATATAACGAGCTCATGACGCTTATTGATCACTTGGTTTCAATTTTAAGAGACCCAACGAAGCCGCTTCAAATCATCGTAGATGAGTTGAAAGAACTCCGAAAGCAGTATGGAGATGATCGTCGAACAAGAATTTACAAACAAAAAATAGGGGAGTTCTCTGAAGAGGATTTGACGCCAAAAGAAGACGTGCTTATTACGGTTACAAAAACAGGATATATCAAGCGCCTTCCCAAGAACACCTATAAAGCACAGCGAAGAGGAGGGAAGGGTGTTATTGGAATGGCGACAAAAGAAGAAGATGAAATTTCATTCTTAAAGACTGCGTCAACACATGATCACTTGCTGTTCTTTACCGACAAAGGACGAGTATTTGGCGCACGAGTGTGGGAGATTCCTGAAAGTTCACGAACAAGTAAAGGTCAGGCACTGGTCAACATTATTAATCTTGAGCAAGGAGAAGAAATTCGATCAATCGTTCCTATGAATGAGTCTGCGGCGGCACATCTTATTATGGCAACCGGCAATGGAACGATTAAGAAGAGTGCACTCTCAGAATTTAAGAATTTGAGATCAAATGGACTGATTGCCATAAAGCTTGATTCATCTGATCGCTTGGTAAGTGTCTTGCAAACGAGTGGTGAAGATCATGTGCTTCTGCTTACAAAGAAAGGTAAGAGTATTCGATTTAAAGAAACTGATGCACGAAGTATGGGACGAGCCACAACGGGAGTGAGGGGAATTTCCTTAAGTGCTGGAGATGAAGTGATTGGAATGGAAGTGTTTTCTGCGAAGGACTCAGTCTCAACCGACGCCCGAAAGAAGTTATTTAGAGAT
>CAYOVR010000192.1:0-1911 GCA_964407465.1 uncultured Candidatus Saccharibacteria bacterium | reverse complement strand
ATTGGATTCGAGCAAGAAATTCAATCGGAATGTGCGTGCGCCTTCGGTAAGCTGGTCGTTTGTCGGGATGGCCTTGCCGATGCGCGGCAATTCTGCTGGTGAGTGCCTGCTGATGTTCGCAGCGGTTGCCGTCGTCGTGACGTAAATACTCCAAGGCGTAGTACCGTCGTGGAGCCGTGCGTTGAGTGTCGGACGGCCTTTTGCGGCCTGCCATTCGACATACATCTTCCCCGCGCGGTCGATGACAAATTCGCGGTTCCCGTACTGCGATATGGCGAATACGCCCATCATTCCGGTGTCCAGAACCCCAGAACCAAGTCCCATGTATGTCGGGCCGAAAATTGTTATCCCACCAAACTTGCAGTTTTTGGCGAATAGCGTCTGTCCCAAAGATGGCGTGGCTACCCCGGTCGAGATCAACCGACTACCGGAAACGAACCCGGTAAACACACAAGATTCGAGGACTACAGTTTGCGTCGGGCCACCAAGACTAGGTGATATGGTATGCACCCAGGCGGTAGAGGGTGCCGTGAGGGCGAACTCACAGCCGATGAACTCCGCCCTGGTCATAAAGTTGACACTCTGGTAAATTAACCCGTACTGACCGGACGACGGGGCTTGCCCTGGCTGTACTATGCGACAGTTTTTGAAGATAGTCGCAGCACCTGCTGTGCCGGTTACGTACCCGTTGAACTGTGCAGAGCACGACGCCTGCGGGCCTGGGGATGCCGTTGGCGTGCCGGGGCAGTACAGGTCAACGTTATCAAATCTAACAGGCCCGCCGTAATGCACACTGGCGTTTGGTGTTGTTGGGCCATACCCCGTGGCCTCCAGAACCAAATTCCGCTGACCGCCGCTGTACTGCTTGGCGTTAATGTGTGCAAACGTAGTGGTCGCATGGCTCCACGTTTTTACGCTGTTTGACGTGTGCGCTTCTGTTATTTTCAGCACAGGGTCTGCACCATCGCTCCATGCCGTGCTGTTGTCAATATCAAAGCGCACAGGGGATCCTGCCGACCCCATGGCAGCCATCGTCCACGTGACATTTGTAGTTGTCACCAGCGTAATCGTCTTGCCCGAGCGCACCTTCACCACGTCGCCTGCATCCAACGCGCCGCAGTACGGCAACGCTGCGGCCCATATTCCGTATCCGCCCACAGCAACGGCACTTTTCCAGGCTGTGACGGTAGGGTTGAATAGGTAGCCCCAGCATCCACCAGTCCCGCCAGAGAATGTGATAGTGGCACCGCTGCTGACGTTGTTAAGTGTGTGGGTGATAGCGGTCAAGCCTGCATGAGCCGCAGATGCCTGTCGGGTCATGATTTCACATGTGTCCGCCGCCGCACCTGTGGATGGCCCGCGTGCGTAGATGTGGTTACGCAGTTGTGAGAGCCGTGTGAAACTGGCCGGGCCTGTGATCGTGGTCGTGCTGGCGTTGATGGCTGCGGCCAGCGCATCGGCGGCTGTTGTGGCGGATGCACCCCATGTGGGTGAGAGCGTTACGCCGCAGACGGCGATGCTTCCGGTAGATGGTGCGCCGGTGAATACGATGGATGCGGTGGCCGGGGTGCCTGGCGTTGACGCTGTACCGTCGCCGTCTTGGGCTGATCCCCAGACGGGCACGGATTCGGGAGAGCCTGCTCCGGTTGCGGTAATGGTCGTTGCAGCGGATATGTTTCGCGCCGTGTTCATGGTGACGGCGGTTACCACGTCCGATGCGTTGTACGTCACGGACGAGATGTAGGTTTCGGCTGATATACCCGTGCCGGTCAGAAACATTCCGGGTTTGATGACGCCGGTGTAACTGCCGGGTGTATTCAGAGTCAGGGTGGTGCTGGAGCCTTATGTGCCCGCTGAAAATGAGACGGTCGCCCCATAGGCGCCATGGTCGCAGTATCTAGTTGCCATAGC
>CAYOVR010000191.1:0-1914 GCA_964407465.1 uncultured Candidatus Saccharibacteria bacterium | reverse complement strand
ATCATGATCCACGCTTCATCCACCACAAGAAGACGTTTCTTCAGTGAAGAGCGCACGCGGTTCCAGATGAAATTGAGGATGATGTAGATCGCGATCGGTCGGAGCGGCTCTTCGAGATCGCTTCGGGGGTGGCCGCGGCGGTTGGTGCGCCTCGATCATGTGTAACGGCAAAAGGTGCTGGCTTGGTTCGCATGGAACCGCCGACGAGGCCCACGCTGCGTACCAGCGAGCGGCAGCCGACCTGTTTGGAAAATTCGCGAGGGTCGTATGATTGAGGTTGCTCCTAACTTGTGGGTAGGAAGCGATGCCGACTATGAGAATTTGGATTGGACGGGAGACTTTGCCGTGTGTCATTCGGCGAAAGAACCACATCATCGCCGGGCGCTGGGTTACTCAGGACGAGGAGCCCCGAAGGACCATCCTGAGTACCTGTTTGCCGAGAGAGCCCAAGGCAAAGCGCTGATGCTCAACTTGGTAGACGTGCATGAGCCTGAGTGGATCCGGCCCGAGATTATCGACAAGGCCCTGGAGTGGATCGCAGCCCACCGCGAAGCGGGGAGGAAGGTACTGGTCCACTGTAACCAGGGGGGAAGCAGAGCCCCGGTGATTGCCATGCTGGCCCTGGCCAAAACCCTACCCGCCAAATTCACGGACGCCGAGGCGCAATTCCTCGATGTCTATCCGTACTACTGCCCGGCTAACGGCATGAGACAATACGCAATGGACAACTGGACACGCTATCGCAACGGGACAACGAGCGATGGAAAACGAGCAAACGACCAACACGCCGCCCCCTGCTAAGCCTGAAAAGCCTAAGCGCAAGCCTAAAAAGAAAAAGAAAAACAAGGCTGTAGCTCCTGAAAAGACCAGGCCACAGCCAACCCAAACAACAACACCGGCACCAATTGGACGCGGCCGTCCCACCGACTACGATGCTGCTAACGTCGAGATCGTCGAGAAGTTGTGCAACTTGGGTGCAACCGACGTGGAGATTGCAGACTTCTTCAACGTGTCCGTGAGAACCATCCACCGGTGGAAGCTGGAACACGAGGATTTCTGTCACGCCATAAAGAATGGCAAGGACTACGCGGACGAGCGTGTCGAGCGATCGCTGTACCAGCGGGCCACCGGATACGCCTACGTCGAGCAGCAAGGCTTTAAGCTGAAGCACACCGAGTTTGACGACAAGGGCAAGAAGGTCCGCGAGTATGAGGACATACAAGTCATTGACGTTGAGCGCCAGATGCCCCCCGACACCACGGCCGGCATCTTCTGGCTGAAGAATCGGCGCAAGGATCAATGGCGCGACGTGCAGGAAAAGAACTACTCCGGCACCGTGACGCTGGAGGAGAAGCCTCAACAACTTGGCGAGGACCGGCTTCTTGAACTTGGCTCGCGGTTTGGGCGGACTCTGAAGGTGATTAACGGGCAGGGGTGATTTCGGCCCACATAGGAGGCCGTACAGCGGAAAACGCTATATCCCTGGGGTGATTGTGCCTGGAACGCAAACGGCCGTCAGCGGGCATCTATGTGGGTTTTTGAAATAAAGCCCAATGATTTCATTTAGTTACGGGACGAGGACGAAACGTGGAACCGCTCAACAGAGCTTACAAGCACATCCTCCAGTGCATTTCCGAGGTTGGCGGCCATGCCGATCTGGATAAATACGGACGTCTGGTCTCGGGACCAGGCCGTCACGTCCTGCAAGGCGACGCGGTCGCATATATGGTGCTGGTCTCCCGCGGGTATTTGGGCGGCGAGGACGGACGCATCATTTTGACGGAGGCGGGGCGCGCGGCTGTTGAGGCTCATAAGGCTGGCAACATTCGCGAAGCCAGCTAGAGCCGGGGAGCGTGTCGGGGATGACGCGCACGCTCAAGGCCGCACGCTACGCCAGGGATGTCGATCCGAGGT
>CAYOVR010000190.1:0-1925 GCA_964407465.1 uncultured Candidatus Saccharibacteria bacterium | reverse complement strand
AATAGGATTTTAAATTAAAAGTCCCCTAGATAATCTCTAAGGGACTTTTTTTTATCTACCGCAATATTTATTTAGTTTGTTCTATCAACATACTTTCTTTCATTCCATAATTCAGGTAAGTTTTGACCTAATTGATTATAACCAGGTATTACAGTTCCTAAACTTCTATAGAATTTATTTTCTCCTTTATGTGCTCCAGATTTAATTTCATAATTTTCTTTACCTCCTACATAAGCTGCATAAGGTATATACTTAACTACATCTATTAAACTGTTAACCAGTTTAGTCATTGCAATAGGATTTTTAGTCATTGCCGTAACATTTTTAGGATTAGATAAGAATAATAAATCACCTGACACTTTATCTAATTGATCCATCGTAAATTTATACATTGGAGATTTCTTACGTTTTTCATCATCATCCCAACCTAAAGCTAAAGCTCCCATTACCGTAGCTAAAAATATTGTAGCTTCAGTCATAGTTTTTCTAAAGTTATATACCTCTAATTCAGTAAGTTGACCTTTAGATTGTCTATCTAATGTATCTTTAATATTCCAAACCATTTTAGCAAATGTATTCCATCTACCTTCAGTTTCTACCATTAAACGATCATTATATTGTTTACCACCAAATCTAACTTCAATAGCTGCCGGTATCCACTTTTTAAATTGAAAAGCCATTCTAGCTATTACATTTTGATTTAAAATAGCAGCATCTCTAGTAGAATATCTACCATGAATCTGTTCATTAACTCCCATAATTTTAGTAGAGTTTCTTAACATATATTCTTTAAAATCTTCTTTAGTTCCAAAATGTTTTAAATATTCAGTTTTAATTTCACCTTTATCATCTAACATTTCCCATAAACTAGTTTTACCATCAGGTTTAGTATGAAGCATCATTGCAATCATAGTTCTAGTTTGAAGAAATACCTCACCTGCTTTTTGTGGAGCATACATGTAATTTTTCAATTGTTCACCAGATAAACCTTTTTTAATACTAACATTAGCTGCATATTCATAATCCGTTAACTCTTGAAGCATTGGATATTTTTCAATTAATGCGTTAGTTTTAGAATCTTTATCTAATATTTGACTAGTAAACACACCAGTAGCCTTGTTTAAATCTCCAGCATTGAAAAATCTACCACCCATAGCTTCAGTAATGTTACCTACTTCACCTACAAAGACGTTAGTAAAGGCTGTAATAGGGTTTAACCCAATTCTGAGTAAACTATTCCACTTTAAACCAAAGTCTGCTAATTCACCCATTTTAATCACTTTCTTACCTACTATATTACCTTCCTCATCTTTAATAGAATCAATTTTTAATTCATCTTTACCTTTAGTTTTATTTCCTAAAATTTGCATTTGAATAAATCCTTCAATCATTTCATAAAGATTAGAATCTTCACCATTAATAGCAAGTTTAGACTTATGAGGATTAATAAATTTATTATCTGCAATACTACGTTGTAATAATCTAGTTGTAGGTAAGATCTCAGTTAAATGTTCATGTTCAATAGCCATAGCTCCAAACTTAAATAAACTTTCACCTAAATCTTTAGATTTGTTATCACCAGTTAACTTTGTAATATATTTCAAAGGAATAACATCTCTTTCAAGTTCCTCATCTTTAATAAAGTCATCATTCATTATATCATATGTTTTAACACCTGAAATATACCTAGCCATATTTTTAACTTTGTTTCCAAAACCATCAGTTTTTAAAATATCAGACATTGTTTCAGTAAATACGTTAGGAATAAAGTCTTCTGGATGTTTTTTCAACCATTCAGTTTGAGCATTTAATGGAAGTTTATCTAAAGCTTCTTTAATAGTAATTTGTTAAAACTAATAGAAAGTAGCAAGTTCATCATTACCTTTATTAAATATATCAGTATAGTTAGGATTAGCTTAAGCTTT
>CAYOVR010000189.1:0-1932 GCA_964407465.1 uncultured Candidatus Saccharibacteria bacterium | reverse complement strand
GGTTATATAGGCGAAGCCCACTACGGAGCTTCTTATGCTGTTGTCCCTAAAAATCCACTCAACACCGAGAAGTATAAAAAGATGAAAAAGACCAGTCGTAAGTTGCGTCCGAAAGAAGAATGGATAACCATTCCTATTCCTGCGATTATCGAACCTGAAGTATTTGAAAAAGCTGGACGACAGCTAAAAACAAACTTCGCCCTCTGCCAACGCAACAAAAAAAACGAATACCTGCTGGCTGGCAAAATTATCTGCGTTTGCGGCCAAAAACGTGCTGGCGAGGGATACTACAACAAACCAAATTTATACTATCGGTGCACTGATAGAACATTAAACTTTCCCTTACCGCCAAATTGTAAAGAAAAGGGACTTAACGCCATAATTGCTGATGAGTTGGTTTGGAAGAAAATCGCAGGCTTAATGAGTTCTCCAAAGCTGTTAGCCGAGCAAGTAGAACGCTGGTTCAAAAGCAAGCATACTAAAGCAAAATCCACTGTGGTTGATGCGGAAGGTCTCAAAAAAGAAATCAGCAAAATAAGCGAACAGCTTGAGCGATACAACAAAGGCTATGGAGCAGGAGCGTTTACTCTGGAACAACTCAAAAATTATACTACCCCACTTCAAGAGAAAATCAGTCAACTTAAAATGCAAATCTCAAACGCTACCAGCGAAGCTAACCAAATGCAATTAGAAACGCCAAGCGAGCGTGAGATGAAATCGTTTGCCACAAAAGCCAAAAAGACCTTGCAGGATTTGAGTTTTTCGGCCAGACGGGCAATAATACTCAATACTGTCGAAAAGGTTGTAAGCAATAAGAACCATCTTCAAGTAACAGGATACTTACCATTAACTAATTCAAATTATGTCTGGTTCAAAACAGACCATCGGTATCGTCGGTCTACCCAACGTCGGAAAATCTACACTTTTCAACGCTATTACCAATAGCCAGGTTGAAGCTGCCAACTATCCTTTTGCTACAATCGATCCAAACATCGGCGTTGTCCCCGTCCCTGACGAACGCCTTGCCAAACTCGCTGAACAAGAAAAAAGCGAGAAGATAGTCCCTACTACTATTGAATTCGTCGATATCGCCGGCTTGGTTTCGGGTGCCCACAAAGGTGAAGGCTTGGGCAACCAATTCTTAGCTCACATTCGTGAAGTCGACGCCATTATGGAAGTCATCCGCTTTTTTGAAAATGATGACATTATCCACGTTAATGGTTCGGTTGATCCAAAACGTGATATGGAAACCATCGCTATTGAACTTCAACTAGCAGATTTACAAAACGTCGAGAAGCGGATGGAGACTAATACTCGCATGGCCAAGTCTGGTGATCGTGATGCGGCTATCAAACAAACAGTTCTTGAAAAATACAAAGTCGCGCTTGAAGCTGGGAACATGGCCAGCACCATCACTTTAACCGAAGACGAGCAACAAGCCACTAAAGATGTTCAACTTCTAACCACCAAACCATTTCTTTATGTTGCCAACAGCGAGTACGACATCAGTGCTAAGCAATACAAAACTAAACACGAACAGTTCGCGGATATAGTTATCGATGCCCAACTTGAAAGCGAACTTGCTCAACTGGATGATGTCGAACGCGCCGAATATTTAGAAGAACTTGGACTAACCGAAAGTGGTCTGGAAAAAATTATTCGAGAGGCTTACAAAACTCTAGGCTTGATTACGTTCATCACTGCTGGACCAAAAGAAAGTAAAGCCTGGACTTGTCCCGTAGGTACGAAAGCTCCGCAAGCCGCTGGCGTGATTCACACTGATTTTGAAAAAGGCTTTATCCGCGCTGAATGCATTCAGTGGGACAAGCTTTTGGAAGCTGGTGGATACGCCGCTTCTCGAGACACAGGTTGGCTTAGGGTTGAAGGCAAAGACTATGTTGTTCAAGATGGCGACGTGGTTCACTTCCGCTT
>CAYOVR010000188.1:319-1937 GCA_964407465.1 uncultured Candidatus Saccharibacteria bacterium | reverse complement strand
TGATTTCTAACCTTGGTGTGGTCGTTATGGCTTGACTTTGATTAATAAAACTGCCAAAAACCAAAACGAAAACCGCTCCGACAAGTAACGCGGCGCGGCCATATCTTAATTTGAAGAAGACTAGAAAATTCATTTAATAAAACCGAAGTCGGCTTCCTTTAAAATGTACCCGTGGCGATGTATGTGATGTTCGTTGCGTAACTACCAGCCTCTGTGTTACCCGCTATGTTCGATAGATAAAACGCACTTAATGTTTCAGTATTTGTTGGGGTAGTACGAGAAACAATCGTTGTTGTTGTGCTAGCGACAAAAGCCCAGTCTCTGTTACCTGGTGTAGAGTTGTGATCATATCCAGTAGCGATAGTGGAAGAACCGTTTGTTGAAATGCCTAGACCAAACTCTTCAGCGGACTGAGTACCATCAGCATCGTTAGTTATGGCTGCCACATTAATGGTATTACCACCACTAGTTAAGGTGGGTCCATTATAACTCAGCACATACCCACTCGCAGCGTTAGTTGCAACTGCTAGAGTATGAGCTGCAGCAGAATCCGATCCAGATCCAAGAGTATCACCAGTTGCAAATCGCGCTGCTGTTGAACTAAGTGAACCAAACCCTATTGTTGTATCAGAAACGCTAAATGTAATTGTTGGATCGACAGTAGCCGTAACTTGAACCTGGTCATCAGTAATGATATCTACAGCGAGCGTACCGGTATCACCAAACGCGCCACCAATTGCAATAGTATCATCATCATCAATTGCACCATTAACTACAGTATTAATAGCACCAGTGCCACCCGTGGTAGCATCATTCCCCATCTCTAGCTTAAAACAATCTCCAGCGATTAAGACATCATCTGTCTCAGGAGTAAGCGTAATAACTTGACCAGTAACATCAACACCCCAGTCTGTTGCTGTGGCGGTTAAAGACACGGTTTCATCTGTATAGGTTGCGGTACTGCAATTAGGGTCATCTCCTATTCCAATATCAAAATTTGTAATAGATTCAGCGGCTAGTGTAAAATCAGCACTAAAAGTTAGAGTGATAGTATCAGCTGCTGCATTTTGGATACCTGAGGGTGATACAAAAGTTAATGTTATACCTTCTGAGTCAACACCTGTTTTAAGTCGATCAAAAACAGCCCTTAAACTTGTCAGCGACAAAGCTTGCGCAACCGGTACTCCTTGAAAAACAATAGCAGCGACTAGAGCCACTATGACGATCTTACTATATATACGTTTGGTTTTTTGTTTCATACTCCAAATTATTTCTAAACTTACAGTAAGTATAACATATTTTTAACATTTCGTCCATTCATACGAACACTTGTAATTTATATAACAATTTTCTTTGAAATTATATAAATTTACTTACTTTAAATATTATACACATAAAATCAAAATAAGTTATCCCCTATCAAAAACAACATTTATTATTTCTGAGCTGTCGCGACCACCAAACCAGCCAAATAATTTTTGCCACCAAAACTTTTCAGTACTCTCACCTAAGACACGCCCACCTAGTTGCTGATCTTCAACAGCTACTAAGTTGTTATGCAAATAGGAACCATTGCTTGAAAAATTTACAGGCATTGGAGCATCAAGTAACGCAATAG
>CAYOVR010000188.1:0-281 GCA_964407465.1 uncultured Candidatus Saccharibacteria bacterium | reverse complement strand
TACATCCATAAACGCACCCCCGACCTATTCTGTTGCGTGGCTAATCGTAACTTTCTCAGCATTTATTAAAACCTGATCAATACTCGCGACAAGACCAGTGGCATCTTCAGTAATCGCTAACACAGGTCCGTCCACTCTATCCCCTAAAGCCATAAGGTCTTTAACTACATAGTGATGCAAAGCGAAATCAAAATTATCTAAAAAAATACTTGCTTGTTCTGTGGCATTCACGAACGGTCCACCATATGGCTTAAATAAAATATCCCCTAGAGTCACACTAT
>CAYOVR010000187.1:0-1937 GCA_964407465.1 uncultured Candidatus Saccharibacteria bacterium | reverse complement strand
TTTTGCAAACGGTGGCCAAAAAGGTCCCCAGCTTGCAGTGCTGCCTCCTGGAAAATACCGCTTTAACCCTTTTCTGTTTAAATTTCATTCCGGCAAGATAACGGTTGTTCCTGGCGGACACGTTGGAACAGTTGAAGCCGTAGACGGAGAAACAGTGCCAAGCGGAAGATTGCTTGCAAAGGAAGTACCCGGCCATAAGAATTTTGAAATGGCTGATGTATTTATTTCAAAAGGTGGTCAGAAAGGACGCCAATTGCAAGTATTGATGCCTGGTAGTTATCGTCTTAATACAATGATGTTTAAGGTTAATACCGATAATCCTTGGATTAAGATTGATTCCGACAGTATTGGTATAGTAACAGTTCTTGAAGGTGATCCAATAACGGATTCCACAAAGATTGCTGCTGATCCTATTGAACTGTCTTTGCATGGTAACTTCCAGAACGCTCCGGCTTATATAGAAAATAAAGGCCAGAAAGGATTGCAAATACCAGTTCTTCGCTCGGGAAACTACGCGATAAACCCCTGGTTTGCTTCCGTTTCGATAAAACCGATGACAGTTGTTGAGATCGGCAAATGTGCCGTTGTAACCAGTTTTGTTGGTGCAGATGGAGATGATACAAGTGACTCAAAGGTAAACGCCAAAATCGTGGCAAATGGTAATAAAGGTATTTGGAAAGATCCACTCGGACCAGGTAAGCATCCAATTAATACGGAAACTTACAGGGTTGATATGGTTCCAACAAACCAAATAACCCTTAGTTGGGCGGATTCTCGCTCAAATGCCCATGATCTGGATTCAAACCTTAAAACGATCACATTGCGCACAGCAGATGCTTTTAGTGTAAACATGGATGTGAATGTGATCATTCACATTCCAATGGAAAACGCTCCAAAAGTAATTGCTAACCAGGGATCAGTTGCCAGTTTGATTTCACAGGTACTTGAGCCGGCCATTTCCTCACACTTCCGTAATGCTGCACAATATATCAAGGCGCTTGACCTATATACGCAGCGTAAGGAATTACAGGAAAAAGCTAAAGATCATATTGTTTCTGTATTGAAGGAACACTTCATTGACTCTAAGGATACTCTTATAGCTGATGTGGTACTTCCCAAGGAACTAACTAAAATAGTTTCTGACAAGCAGATCGCCGAGCAGGAAAAAGCAACACGTATTGTGCAAACCCAGGCCGAAGAAGAAAGAAAGAAACTTTCAAACATGACAGCTCAGGCCGACATGCAGGAAGAAGTTGTGAAATCTGAACGTGGTGTGGAAATTGCTAAGAACTTTGCTGATGCTGCTATCAAGAAATCCGAAGGCGAAAAACAAGCTGCGATCAATAATGCGTCCGGTAAGGCTGAAGCAGTAAAATTGGAAGCCGGCGCAAATGCTGAAAAAACAAAAGTCAACGCTAAAGCAGATGCAGAAGCCAAAACTGTAATCGGCGAAGCAGAAGGTAAAGCTACAGAATCTGTAGGTTTGGCAAACGCGAAAGTTATCCTCGAAACAGGTAAAGCTAATGCGGAATCCTATAAGCAACAAGTTGCAGCTATGGGCCAGGATAATTTCGGCAGAATTAATTCGCTGAAGGAAATAAAGGACCTGAAGCTGAAATTGGTTCCCGATGTGCTTATTATGGGCGGAGGTTCTGAAGGTGGTGGAGGAATAGATAATTTTGTGAAGCTATCGTTGCTTGAAAAAGTGACTGGCCAAGATTTTCTTTCCCTGGTGAAGAAGAGTGGAGAACCCGCTACTGGTGATGATGCGGCCAAAAAGTCATAAGTCCTTATATAGGCAAAAAACAAGCCCCCTTTTCTAAGGGGGTTTTTATTATGCAATGTAATTTAAAACTACAAGCTGTTCTTGTGTAGCCAGATATAGATATCTTCGAGTGCTCGCACGGCGTCGCCGGCAGCGATGTTGTTCTGGTGGT
>CAYOVR010000186.1:0-1938 GCA_964407465.1 uncultured Candidatus Saccharibacteria bacterium | reverse complement strand
CCCTGATGGCGGGCCGCCATCGTCAGGCCATGGAGCAAATCGACCGGGCGCCGTGGGCGCAGTATATGGCGATCCGGGACCATCGGTCCAGGCCAGCCCATGCGGCGATGCACGGGCAGATATTCCGGCTGGATAGCCCGGCATGGGCCGCAATCAGCCCCCCGTGTGGCTACTCATGTCGCTGTTCGGCCAGGTATCTCTCCGACCGCGAACTCGAAAAGCGCGGCCTCAAACCCGCCGAAGATATCCAGATCCTCGAACGCGAGCCGCCCGGTAAGATGCCCGTCAACCCCCGGACGGGGGCCACCCCACAGCGCTGGATTCAGCGTGGGGTATCGGTGCCCAGCAAGTCCACCCCCGGCGAGCGGGACATTCTGTGGGCCGATCCGGGCTGGGATAACATCCCCGGCTCCGACGGGGCGGAACGGGCGCTGGTGGATCGCCTGATGGCCAAGGCTACCGACCTGGGGGACGGGGTACGGATGGCGGTGGTCCAGGATCTCAAGCGTCACGGCATCGGGATTGATCCAGTCGTCCGCGTAGTGGCGCCGCTGCAAGCGTTGGCCGACTCCCTCAAGGTAGAGGTAAAGGGCCTTCCTGGCGCCGACTTTGTGGCCAGTATGCAGGCGGTTGTTGACGCGCTGCCGCCAGTCGTCAGGCAGACCCTGGGTCGGGCTGACGTGCGAGCCATCGTCGCCAACTCCGTGACCGGCGCCTTCCCGCGGCTTAGGGGCCAGCATCCGCGCGGATGGCCACCGGGCGCTACATGGGACTGCGCGGAGGCTCTGTGTTCTAACGGGACCCCCGCGATTGCCAAGCGTTACCGCGACATGTGGGACAAGCATAAATGGAAGGACTCTCGGCGCGCCGCCTATGGGCTGCGCCACGAAATGGGGCACGCCTACGATTATGCGGGCGGCGGGCTGAGTAGCGACCCCGGATTTCGCGCCGCTTATGATGCCGATGTCGCGGCGGCAAATCTCGGGGATGGGCAGTCGAAAATAAAAGCTTACTTTCTCCAAGATGGCGATGCCGGGCCATTGGAGGCCTTCGCCGAGGCCTTCGCGATTGCCACCGGCGGCCACGCCGACGCCAATATGCCGCTTACATTGCAATGGGTCCGCGCTATGATTGGTTTAGGAGGAGACAGCAAATGATCTTTTACCCTGAGTTTGCCATGACAGACGCCGGCGACCCCATGCTTTGGGTGCGGGTGCCCGTTGATGGAGATGATCTTGTGGCTGATGGCGGTTTCGAGGTGGCGCCCGGCGAGTCCCGTGCTGGCCTGGACTATGACGCCTGGGCCAAGCTCGCCCGAGCCAACCGCTCCTACGTCCAGCCTGGCTAATTGGACAGGGACGCCGCCATGACCGCCCCCTTCACCATCAC
The DNA here is from genome assembly GCA_964407465.1 of uncultured Candidatus Saccharibacteria bacterium. Taxonomy (GTDB): domain Bacteria; phylum Patescibacteriota; class Doudnabacteria; order UBA920; family UBA920; genus JADZEH01. Next base: position 549 of record CAYOVR010000186.1, on the reverse strand, counting down.
CGTCGATGACAGACAGGTACAAGCCGGCCTCACCAAATTGGTGAGGCACGTCGCCGACCTGACGCCCGTCATGGAAGACATCGGGCGCGCCCTGGGCAATCTGACGCACGATGCCTTTCTCAACGAGGGACCCGGCTGGCCGCAGTTGAAACCCGTCACGGTTGCTCGCCGCGGCAGCGCCCACCCCATCCTGCGCCAGAGCGCGGGCGGGCTGGCCGCCAGTATCACCCACGGCGGGGATCGTAACTCCGCCTGGGTGGGAGCCTCGAAAATCTATGCCGCCGTCCACCAGTTCGGCAACCCCAACAACCGCATGTACAACCGCCCGGGGGGCAGTCCTGCACCGACCCCCCCCCGCCCCTACCTGACCTATCAGGATGGCGCCCTAACCCCCGCCGCCCATGACGAGGTGATGGATATCCTCACCCGGGCCTTGCGGGCGGCGATTGGCCAGGGCTAGGGCCAGCCGGACACCCGCGCTTATGTTGCCATCGCCCAGCGTCCGGGCCTGATCTAACTCAGCATCGTTGAGCATAATCATCCGCCTGG
>CAYOVR010000185.1:0-1938 GCA_964407465.1 uncultured Candidatus Saccharibacteria bacterium | reverse complement strand
GACCTCCTGCGGTCTTTGGCGTAAAGGTAGTTTTTGGTTCAACCTTCTTACCTCCTTGTGGAGTGACAGAAATTACCCCGGCCTTTGCTGCTTCAATTGCATACAGTTCATCCAGTGAAAGGAATGTCCCATGTGTTTTATCAGATGGGATCCGTGATCCTGTTTTTCTGTCAAGTGGGATCGGTGTTCCGGTCTCATCCAAATCGACATTAAAACGCTCATCCATATCAGCTAAAAAGCCTTTCTTTTTGTAAGGATCAAGGTCTGGCAGGTACTTCAGCGACTCAACAACTGACTGTTTTTTGTAGCCAAGTAATCCGTTCTTAATTTGGGCTTTGAGTTCATTTTCTCTTGTCTCAAACTCAGTTGCCTTTGTTTTTACGAGCTTTTCAAAATCAGAAACCTTTGATTTGTATTTCCCAAGTTCAGCTTCTTTTTCAGAAATTCTCTGGTCAATTGTAAGCCCTGCCTGTTTTTCAATTTCGGCTTTGATAGTGTCAACCTTTCCAAGCAGCTTCGTGTTTCCGAGCTTCACCATGTCCTCAAGCATCAAATCCTTCAACTCCCCGTCTTCAAACTCAACACCAAGTTCTTCAAAGTTTTTCTTAATCTTGGTTTGGGCTGATCCGAAAACCTTACCGTTGAAAGTCGCTTTGTTTTCAACTGCATACCTTGTGAAAATTTCATCACCGGTATAGTATTTTCCTCTTACCGCTTCTTTGAACTTATCCATGTTCATGTCATCGGTGTTCTCAATACCCAGAAATTTCAAGGCATCAAGAGCTTCTTTTTCAGTTAGTGCCATGTTATTTGGATTTTGGTTTAGGTGGGGTTTTGGTTTCTTTTTCTGCTTCAGAGGCAAGACGAGCATTTTCTTGAGCTACGGCTTCTGCTTTTGCTTCCTCAACCAATTCTTTTCTTAACTGCTCTTTTAATTGCTCACGGGTAGGCTCAATGACAGTTGGTAATGGGGGTAATCCTTCACTTGAAACGGCTGATTTCTCAAACGGTTTCAAGGCTTCTGTTTTCATGTACCCGTTTTCGGATAACCATGTTGGATCTTTGTAAAGATCTGGGTGTACTGGCACTTTTCGACCGGTGGCAATGTGCCTAACGGTGAATCTTTGTTGCTTATCAGCCATTGTTTATATGATTTTAAGTTAAAGCAAAGGTATAAATAAAAGTTATAAACCAATAAAAGTAGGTTAGTTATAAAATCTTTGTGAAAATTTGTTATTTTTGATTTGTTTATTTAAGTTTACAGCTCGAAATTTTTAAAAAATGAATTATAGAACGTCAGTTCGGGATTCAGTTTTTACTGGTCGCGCGAAGGAAAGTGGTGGGAGGGCTGGTTGGAAATTGTGGTACATTATAAGCATTTGTATTGAGTCTCCATTGATATGGCTTTGCTCGGCTTTGATTGTTGTAAATCTTGTTGCTGTTTATTTCCATTTGCAAAATCTATTGCCGAAATTATTCCATTAATAAGCGATAGCCCTAAGGCAACCCAAATTACAAACCGCTCTATTCTCTGTCGTGTAATTGTGCGTTTCCTGATTTCCTTTTCTTGGTTTTCCTTTTCTAAGTTTTTTCTATATTCCAATAAATAACCATCTCCACTCATTTTTAACCTCCCCTTTGGAGTTATGGCTATTTTCTTTTCATGGCTTGTAACCATTCCTTCATCTATCAAAAATTGAAAATGCCATTGTTTTGTTTCATCTTTAGCTGCTTTTAATGCTGCATCTGAAATGATATTGTTTATAAATCCAAATTCTGTCTTTATACACTTCCTAAGAATATCATCTATAATTTGTAAGTTCTTTTCTATTTCCATCCCGCAAACCTAAATGATTTGCCCCAAATCACAAAGAGCGCAGGCAAACACTTTCCCTGACAGTATTTAACATAATGATTAATTATAATGACTTTGAACGC
>CAYOVR010000184.1:932-1939 GCA_964407465.1 uncultured Candidatus Saccharibacteria bacterium | reverse complement strand
AACTCAATTAGGCTCATGTTCCCTTGATTTACATCTTGGTAACAGATTCCGCGTTTTTAAAAATTCCAGTTATCCATATATTGATCTCAAAGGCCCACTTGATACTGACAAAATCATGGAAGAAGTTGTAGTCAAAGGGGATAGGCCCTTTATCATGCAACCAGGGGATTTTGCTTTAGTTACAACGGTGGAAAACTTAGAACTTGCCGACGACCTACTAGGGCGCATCGAAGGGCGAAGTTCTCTAGGACGCCTGGGCATCATAGTTCACGGTACAGCGTCAATATTTGACCCAGGATGGCGCGGAAAGACTACAATGTAGCTTGGCAACATCGGGGTGATGCCGATCGCTCTATACCCAGGAATGCGCATTTGTGCTTTCACATTTGAAGAAGTTTCTAGCCCTGTAGATGTTCCTTACTACAAGAAGAAAAACAATAAATACGCCGGACAAAAAAGCCCGCTTGCAAGCAAGCTCACTCAAGAAGTTAGAAAACATAAGAAATAAACTCTATGAGCGAAAATTTGGAATCCCACGAAGTACCATCAGAAAGTATATTAGACCAATACTGGAAATGGACAAGTAAGGAATATGTGCCGACAGACAAGGCCACTCTGGCTGTCTTCGAGATTATATGGATGTATAGTGATATAAAAGGCTATAGCAGCACATGGGACGATACTTATGAAGAAGATCAAATAGAGCTGATGGAAAATTTAAAAATGAAGTTAGAAAAAATATACGGAAAACAGTAAACAAAAACCCCACTTCATGCGGGGTTTTTGTTTTAGAGGCTAGCGTTGTCGCCGTGCTGTTTACCGAAAGCACCACCAGTAACGCTCAATTCAGCTTTAATTGGCGGGTGGGCATCATAACCGATAAGCTCGACGGATTCTGGCTTGAAGTCAGCTAACTCTTTTACAGATGGATCAAGTTTTATAGTAGGGAAGGGTTTTGGTTCACGCTTCAATTGTTCCTTAGCCTGCTCGCGATGCATTTCATAAAT
>CAYOVR010000184.1:0-922 GCA_964407465.1 uncultured Candidatus Saccharibacteria bacterium | reverse complement strand
AGTCACCTGGTTCATAGCCGGTAATTTGAGCTAAAACAATCGTCAAAAGCGCGTACGACGCAATGTTAAATGGTACACCCAAGAAAATGTCCGCACTGCGCTGGTAGAGCTGTAAGTGGAGCTTGCCATCAATCTGGTCAATCTGATACATGTTGTGACAAATAGGGAACAGGGAAGCGTCTTTGGGGTCAGCCATAGCATACAAGTATTCTGGATTCCACGAATTTACAATGGCGTTGTGACAATCAGGATCTTGGCGAACTTCATCAACAACCCATTTTAATTGATCGATAGTTTTACCGGGAGTTCGAGTTGGCCAATTTCTCCACAGCTCACCATAAATTTTAGGCAAAGTGCCATGAACCTGAGCAAACTCTTTGTCGTTGTTAAACTTCTCCAAAAATTCTTCTTTGGTCATCTTGGGGACTTCACCGCTATCTGCTTTCTTGCTGTAGTATCGATATGGATAGTCATCCCAAATATGAACACCCTTTTCGGTTAAGTATGAGACGTTGCCATTGCCCGACATAAACCAATACAGTTCTTCGAGTACGCCTTTCCAGTAAACTTTCTTGGTGGTGAGCAGCGGGAAGCCTTCTGCTAAATTAAACCGAATCTGTTTGCCAAACAAACTGTACGAAGCGTCGCCAGTTCCTTGGTCAACTTTGCGTGAGCCATGATCTAAAATTTCTTGGAGTAAATCTAGATATTGATACTCCGGATGTTTGTTTGCCATATTATTCTATATTAAAGATTTTATCGGTCCCGTAATACTCTGACCAATGAGCGTTGTAATGATCAAACATGCGAGCTAGACGATCTTGAGGGAGTTCCTCAACACCCAACTCGGCCATCATATCGCGAAGTTGTTGTTTAGTCTGGTCTGCCACCTCAGGATTATCAGCGATCATTTCAAATTCAG
>CAYOVR010000183.1:0-1943 GCA_964407465.1 uncultured Candidatus Saccharibacteria bacterium | reverse complement strand
AGCAGGCTAAAATCAAAGTAACTGGAGCATACGTAGAAGTTGCCGACGAAGTTACAATGATCCCTAATCAAACAAGGTTTGATCTAAATGACCACATTACTGCATTGCGTATCGACGAAGAGCAGCATAATAAAAATATTTTCCACTACAATCCTAAATTAGACCTCTCTAGTAGACCAACAAAAGATGAAGTCTCTGTAAAGGGTAATGAAGTATCTACGCAAAAAAGAGCAAAGTCTCCAATTAAGTTAAAAGATTATGCACGTCTATTTAACTTAATTCTTAAAGACATTACTGACAAAACATTTGAAGACTCGCTAAATAAAGAAAAGCAAGATTCATTTTTTGAGTATATCGAATCATATATTTCTGTTTATGGCTTTGAACTCTCTAGAGAAGAGATTAAAAAAATCATAAGTGTTATTTGTAAAACAGAATTAGCTCCAGCAAATAGCGATCCAAACGCAATCAGAGAAGCATTGGAAATTGCATCTTCTTCCGAATCGAGAAAAAGATTGCAAGTAATGTATTTATTAGCTCTTGGATTTTCTCGTAAAGAAGCAAGAGCGTATGTAGAAGTGCAAGAGTTTGGAAACGAAGTAGATAAAGCCGCTTCAGAGCATACTATGTTTTTTACTACTTCCGAAGTTCCAGTAGGAAGACACCAAGATGGGCTTACTCATTGCAATATGCACTTTGCAAAAATGGATAGAGTCCTAAAGGGTGTTGTAGGTGGCGAAGACCCAGTAAAAGGTTTTACGTTTTTAACAAACGCTTTAATAAATACTGGAGAACATATTCAATTACTTTCAATTAATCCGTTTTATAAAAAGAATGTAAAAAGGTTTCAAAAACTTCAAGACCTATTTTCAAGTAGAGCAAAACAACTTGGTGAGGTTGTAAACCAATTACGAGAACAGGAAAATCAGCGAGCGCAAGAAAACCAACAGCAACAACAAACACAACAAGGAATTCCTCCAGAAGTTTTAAAGAAGCTTGAGATAAAGGAATTTGAAGCCATTAAGAAAATGGAGAGAACAAACATGTTAACCGATAACATGATGGCAAAAAGACAACAAATGCATGATCTTGAACAAGAACTTAGAAAGAAACAAGCAGACGCAGGAATCGAGATTTCAAAAGAACTCGCAACACTTAGAAAAGAACTAGAGTTACTTAAAAGTAGTGCAAAACTAGCATGAACCCAAACACATTTAATCTATTTCCATTAAACGAAGAACGGTTAGAAAAAATAAATGAAGCTATCCGTAATCCAGATGTTCAAATTTACCTATATAGTGAATTACTTACAATATTAGGTGGAAAACAAGCACAAAGCGAATCAGTAGCAGCAGCATTATATTATAAGGCTTCAAGCCTTGCTAATATACTTATTAAAGCACAACAACCAAAATAAAAAAAGAATATGCCCGCAGAAATCGAAGATCCTCTTGAATTGTTTAGAGCACAAGACACCCCAATTAAGGTAGAAGAGCCTAAAAAAGACGAAGTTAAAAAAGACGAAGAAGACGATAAAAAGCCAGTAAAGGTTTTGCGTCAAGAGCGTGATAACTTACGTAAAGAATTAGCCGACAAGGAAGCAAAACTAAAAGAACTTGAAGAGTTTGCTCCGCTTAAGCCTATTGCAGAACACATTAAGAAAAAAGCTGGAAAAATTGATCCAGATGTTGTTAATGATTTTATTGAACGCAACAGAACTCGCAAAAAGGAACTTGTTTCTAAAGAAGAAACACTCAAAAAAAAGGATCAAGACCTTAGAGAGTTTTCAATTCAAGCAACAGATGAGTGGAGAGAAAATTATGAGAAACCATTGAATGAGGCTAGACATAATTTTGCTGCAACTATTGTAAAAGTAGATTAAGAAGGAAAGCCTCTTGCTCCAGATTTGCACGCAAATCTAATGCAAAAGCTAATTACAGTAA
>CAYOVR010000182.1:0-2027 GCA_964407465.1 uncultured Candidatus Saccharibacteria bacterium | reverse complement strand
ACTTCTCTCACTGCCGGGTCCTTTCTGCACATAGGCCGAAATTGGCAGCCGCCGTAAAGTGTGCAGGCTGCGTCATTCATGGGCCAATGTTGCTGGACGGCATATAACTCGGCGATTTTCAGCCAGACCATTGCGTCGTCGAACCACTCGCTGAGTTGCGCCGAGGTTCTCGAGGCAAAGCCGCGCTCGAATCGAGTGAACGAAACGGCAGTTTGGCAAGCGTCAATCATTACCCCTGCGGTGTCGATGCCGAATACGACTTTGCCTGCGAGCGAATATCCGGACATCTGGTTATCGGGGGAGAACTTCTCAAAGAACTTCGGGGTAATTGTCTGCTCGGTGGATTTGCGGTCTTGAATGAACCGCTGGTTGTCGAACTCAACTACGCGGTCAAGGTGGCCAGAGAGTTCAAATTCTTCGCCCTCGGCGGTGAAATGCCCGGTGCCGTAGCGGTATGAAAGCTCCACAGCCGGCTTGCCGTTGGAGAGAATAACAGTTTTAACCGAGTCGTTTTTGAACTGCTCGAGATACCAGACCACGGCGCGGCAGAGGGTATAGCGGTTGCGGGTGTTAGAAGAATCGGCCCAGGGCGTGAATGATCCATCTGGATTGCGAGTGCCGGATTTCTCAAGCGCTTTGCGCACGGCGGCAATGGTTGCAGCGTCGTAATCGAGGCCCTCGGCGCGGGCTTTGTCGTAAGACTCAAGTGCGGCATGGTAGGCTATGCCGAAGGAAAGTGGAACGGCCTGATGCTTCGAGGACCACTGCTCGATCATCGAGAGATAGTATTTGTACGCGCAGGTCTTGAGAAGATTAAGCGAGGTTGAATCCCACACGAGCTGAAGGTACGGGGTCTTGGTTGAAAACGCGTTGTTTTTGAGCATCTCCATTTTAAAGCTCCAGCTTCAACGATTCGATCGTGATGTTGCCCGCAGGCGGCTTTGGCTTGCCTCCGGCCTTGGCGGGCTGCTGGTCGAGTTTCCATGAGGCGCGCTGGGCACGTAGGATGGATACGATCTTGCCGAGGTCTTCCTTGGTCAGCTCCAGCGGGTCACGCGAGAACAGCTCGTCGATGGATTCGGGTTCGGCCTGGACTAGCGGCGATCCCATCTGAGGATCGGGCATGGAAATTGGGCTTTCGCTTTCTTCAGTCATCGAGCAAGTCTCCTTCTGGAATTTGAATTTCACCTACGTGCGCGTTGACGTTCTCACGCAATTTGCGCAGGTGCTTATCTACAAGCTGCCGAATCACGCGGCTGTAGCCGAGACTCGGATAATATGATGCCAACTCGTCCTTGTCGCCCTGGAACAGCTTTACGTTAGTCCTCTCCAGCGGGCGTGAACCCCGCGACCGTCTCACTATCGCCATTTGGCCCTCGCTTGTTCATGATCCAGAGTTCTTTCTTGGAAGGGGAAATGATAAAGGTCACTTCGTCAAATGAAGTGATGCCTTTAGCCTTTGCCCTCGCGCGGAACGCATAGAGCCGCTGGCGCAGCGCGACCGGATTCGGAGTTACAACTTCGATGCCGATTTTCGCAGCGCGGGCGCGCGTGAGAAGATTTACAAGATCGACTGACATAACGAAGCTCCACTGAAGGGAGGCAGCCCCATTGCTGCCTCCCGAGGTTAAACCTATACGTCCAGGTTGAGTGAACCAACCGCGGCCTTCTTGGCCTCGACAATGGCCTTGGCCTTCTCGCGCAGGATCGGGTGCTTGTCCAACGCGGCCTTGGCCAGTTCGCCGCCACTGCCGCCACCGCGAAGTCGACCTCGTTGATCTTCTCGGCGCCGACATCCTTGATCTTGTGGCCCTCCTTCTGCAGCGCGGCCTTGACCAGGTTGCGGGCGATTGCCATTGCTTCGCGCTCGATCGGGTCCAGCGGCTCCTTGGACGAGACGCTGCGGATGCCGAACTCGTACTTGGCGGCGTAGTCGTCGAAGGCGAACTGGAGCAGTTCCTTGTCAACGGCGCTGCCGGCCTTCTCGGCCTCGGCCTTGGCTTCTTCGACCTTCTTGGCGAAGTTGT
>CAYOVR010000181.1:0-2032 GCA_964407465.1 uncultured Candidatus Saccharibacteria bacterium | reverse complement strand
CGATAATTACATCCACATAACAACCAACTAACTTATTTCCTGTGGTGCTTTCTTCTATACCTAATTCTAGGATGTCGCTTTTTTCTAGCATGGTTCTAAACCACATATCACATTGGCTTAGTTCGCCTGTTGTGCTTATGTAGCTAGTTATTAAATTGTCAGTTACCATTTGATCCAACAACAATGTGTTGTAATATCCGTACGTTATTGAGGTATCTAAATTGGTTATTTTACAAAAGTGGATATTCTTAAAATAAGCCAAAACATAGATTAGAATCTTTTCAGAATCTCGATAATAATCTGGCAGCTCCCTGTGTTTTGAAGTCGGTACACTATCCTTTTGGTCATTGTAAACATCCAATATCCTTAACCTGATTTTATGTTTTAGCTTTTGACTTTTAGAACTAATCTTAATCAGGTCGTTGGCTTCGTGTTGTAATTCCTGGGCTGCTAAAATTGGGTACTTAAACTCAAATGTTGATTGCTTTTTCTTTTCCCACATCTTAGACAAACAATAATCTGACTTAGCAGACTTTATGTCATATCCTAGATTTGGTTTATTGAAATCGTCAATATCATTCACATATGCGAATGTTTGCAGATTAATATTTCCGCTGTCTGGGAAAAACATAACCGCCTCTTTCAGATGTTGAAAGAAGCGGTTTAATGTGTATGGGTTTTGGGATGGGGTTTGCATCTAATTATTTTCTTTTAGTTCGGGCATGCATGGCCCAAATGACTACGTTATCGGTCGGAGGTTTTCCGTTGCCCATTAGATAGCCCGATTGCTTCCAGTCTGGCTTTTCTTTTGTTCCTGCATTCGCTGCAATGACATATCCAAGTGTCGTTTGTGGTGTGCAAAGTTCACATTCGGATATTAATAGCATGACTTGAAAAGTATCAATTGCGGATACTTTAATTGTGTCCTGTGAAAAGCCTACAATAGAGGCAATCAGGATTAAGGTTAGTGTAATTAACTTTCTCATTGTCCTGCACATTTTTTAGAATCACAAATACCCAATCTATTACCATTTGCAATATGGGTGTTTATTGCAGAATAATACGTACAAATTGTAACCTTGCCGCCTGAATTAGTTTTAAAACAAACGAATGCTTTTTCTTGACTTGGTGATCCACATTTCCACGCTGGTATTACTTGGCTGTAATTTGCTGGAGGATAAAAGCAATCCGGTTTCCCGTCATTGTTGTTATCTATTTTGTCGTCAATGCCTGGGCATTTGTCCAGGTTGTCAGCTACACCATCGCAATCAGAATCTACTACAATTGTTGGGATGGCCGCATTGAGTTGTACTTGAGTTGTGTCCTTGCTGCAAGAACCAAGTACGAAAAACATTAAAATAAAATAAATCATTTTCATATAGTTAATTTGGTTTAATTACGCATTCAAATACTTTGGTGTTGTTTCTTCTGTTGATTTCTAAGTACCATTCCATCCAGCTTTGGGCATCTTCTTTTAAGCCGCAATATTTAGCTTCTTGCCCTGTTGTGGTTCCCGTGCATACAGCACACATAGTTTCTTCTGTTGGAACACAACAATAAATTATAATTGCCAATATGATAATTGCAGATAACACATACTTATTTTTAATTAGTTTCATTTGCCTGTTTTGTATGATACAAGTGCGGATATTGCTCGGCTTGTACCTGTGAATAAAATTGAACGCCTTCAATGTATTTTTGTATTCCAAACATTCCGGTGTCCATAAAAACAGATCTTAATTTCTTTTCATGGTTCACTATTTTGTGCCAAACTATTTTGTAAACATAGTCCTGGCATGGTTCAATTGGTTCGTTATCCTTGTATGTTATTCCTTCATTTAATAAAATAAAACCCGGGACGGTTTCAACTCTTAGTTTTTGCTCAAAGACTTTCGGCAGCATGTCGGCAAGTTTTTTTAACTTGTCTTTATTTGCTTTCCATTCTTTTAAAGAATAAGAATCTTTCCAGCCTTGTGTTAAATTATCATTCCCGGCCTCCATGCTCTTTGTTCGTTTAAGGTTTTACTTAAAA
>CAYOVR010000180.1:0-2040 GCA_964407465.1 uncultured Candidatus Saccharibacteria bacterium | reverse complement strand
CTAGTTGTAGACTTCGAGCACTGGATCACAGCACTTCCCGGTTACGGTTCCAAGTCTCCCCGTAGTATCCAGCTTGCAGCGTGGTTAGCTACGAACGGCGATTACAACGTAGCTGCGCAGCACATTGGCGACATTGAGGAACTGTACGCCGAGTACCAAGCAACACATTAGGCAAACGAGAAAGGATAGGACATGAAAACTCAAGTGGTAGGTTTTGATCTAGAGCAGTATATTCCAGATGGCGGGGCGGCAAGTATCGAGCACCCAATCAGTTGCGCAGTCTCGATAGCGGCCCGCGGAAACGATAGCACGACATACCGCTGGTACAGCGGGGCGCTACACGATCCTGATAACGTCATGGATGTTATTGGGACGAATATCCTGATCGACCATCTGCTAGAGAGCACGCGTTCGGGATCGCTAGTCGTGACATGGCACGGAGTAGCTTATGACTTCCCGTGCTTGGCGCACCACTCGAAACGTACCGCAGACTTGCGCGAGATCGCCTTAGCATCTATCGACTTGCACATTCTGTTCATGGCAATCAACCGGCATCGCTTGGGCCTCAAGGCTGCCGCGGCTGCCGTGGGATCACACAAGGGCGGTGGTGCGGTAATGTCTGGTTCCGAAGCAGCAACAACGTGGCCCGAAGCGTGGGAGGCGGTTCTGGAATACTGCAAACAGGACGTGCGTGCCACGCTCGATGTGTACCAGAAACTGGAAAGCTATGGCGGCTTTGTGTGGACAAGTAGCAAGGGCAATCGAAAGCTGTTCAACCTCACGAACGACATTCGTACTCCTGATAAGTGGACAACCAAACACATGCTTTATGAGTACAAGTGGCTACCGGCGCAGACCTGGATTACCGCTGCACCGTCGCCCGATGATGCAATGTTCGCGTGGTTAAAGGACTAGGATCATGACAGCTAGAACAGTACTCAAGGACAGCAAGAAAAGCTACTCGAACCTCATGGTGCGCGCCGACGATGGCAGACGCAAGCCACGCACTTCACGTAACCGCACCATCGTCACAACCCGCTATGGCCGCTGGATACTTGCACGGCGGCGGCTAGTGAACCACTTGGCGGAGGGTTGGGCAAGGTACAACCTGGAGTAGACCAGTACACACTAGTTGCCCGCTCCGCCTAAAAACACACGTGTGCATAACGGTCGAAATAGCAAGTGGGTATAAAGATACCCTCAGACGAAAATAACGGCCTTGTAGCGTTTACATAGCCCATAGACAGGAAAGAAAACCCCATGAAAGAATATGACGAGATGGCTCATTTCGAGAAACTGTTGGACGAGTTCAAAGAAGATGCGCGTGCTGCTGATTACGAGGACGGAATACCGCCAAGCGCGAGCGCGCGTACTCAGTACAACCTGACGCGGCGCAATATCCTGGCGTTCGTTGAGGAACTCGTATCAGACAACAACAAGAAACGAGATGCCAAAGAGAATGCTTTGCGCGAGGAGCGTAACTTGTTGCAATTGTACTTGCATGACGTTGTTGGCGATATGACGCCAGCCGAACTAGACAAGGCATCCGAGATGGATGACATGGATTACTGCGCGGTTATTATCGCCAAGTCCAAGGAGTCCTATGACTGACGAGCAGAAAGCCGAGCTACACGATCTGCTGGACACACTGGTTTGGGCGCAGCTTTCAGTGCAGCAATGCAAGCGCGATAAGGCTTTGAAAGCAGTAGAAAGGTTCGTGGATCGGGTTGTTGCATACGAGGTCGAGAAGGCTACTGCAACGACTTGGGCGCAACTGGAACTGACAGGGTAAGCGGTAGGTTAGCCGCCCATTCTTAGGCTTTCCACAGGGGTTTAGCAGGGATATGTACGCACAGTAGGCGTACAAGCTAGGTTGTGACGACAAAACAGGCCCGGAACTGCTAGTCGTGACATACACAGGGCGCTCGTAGGGTGCTCTGAACTTTTGGTACACATTGCGCCAGAGAAGTCGGCTCAGTCAACTTGTTATGTGAAACCGCAAAGAGGAAGCCCGTAGCGTCCGGGCGCTGCGGGTTGGGT
>CAYOVR010000179.1:0-2070 GCA_964407465.1 uncultured Candidatus Saccharibacteria bacterium | reverse complement strand
AATTTGCGGATGGGTCAACGATTAATCTGAAAGGCGGGCTGACGTTCACGGGGACGACGGCTTCTGATGGTGTGTATGGCACAAAGTTCGATGACGCGTTGGTTGGTCTGTCTGGCGATGACAGTTTGAGTGGTGGCGTGGGTAACGACACCCTGAATGGTGGAGCTGGAGGTGACACGCTTGATGGCGGTGATGGCGTGGATACGGCGGTGTTTTCGGGTGTGTTTGCCAATTACACAATCAATTCTGCGAATGGGGCCGTAACAGTTAACGATAATATCGGAACAGATGGAACGGATACGCTTTACAACGTAGAAAAATTGCAATTTGCAAATGGTGCTTATGAGAATGGTGTCTTTACCCCGAACTCCATTAACAATGCACCCGTTCTCGGCAAAGACAATGCCGCCGTAAACCAAAATGGATCCGTTGTTATTAACGCTCTGGCAAATGACAGTGATCCTGACGGGAATGCGTTGGTTGTTACTTCGGTGAGTGCGCCTTCACATGGTGCGGCTGTTATCAATGCCAATAATACAATTACCTATACTCCGACAGCGAATTATTACGGGTCAGAAAGCTTTCTTTATACGGTGAGTGATGGTCATGGTGGAACGGCAACACAGAGGATTAATGTCACAGTTAACCAAGTTGCACCTCCTGCCAATACAGTGCCAGTTGCGGGGGCTGATAGCGCGGTTGTTTCTCAGAATGGATCCGTTGTTATTAATGTTCTTGTGAATGATAGTGATGCTAACGGTGATACATTAACGGTCGCATCGGTTGGTGCGGCGGCACATGGAACCGCCACCATTAATGCCAATAATACGGTGACGTATACACCAACCACGGGCTATACTGGGTCTGATAGTTTTACCTATACTATCAATGATGGCCATGGTGGAACTGCAACGCAGACGGTTAGCCTGACAGTAAACCCTACTGCGCCAAACTCAGCGCCCGTTCTCGGCAAAGACAATGCCGCCGTAAACCAAAATGGATCCGTTGTTATTAACGCTCTGGCAAATGACAGTGATCCTGACGGGAATGCGTTGGTTGTTACTTCGGTGAGTGCGCCTTCACATGGTGCGGCTGTTATCAATGCCAATAATACAATTACCTATACTCCGACAGCGAATTATTACGGGTCAGAAAGCTTTCTTTATACGGTGAGTGATGGTCATGGTGGAACGGCAACACAGAGGATTAATGTCACAGTTAACCAAGTTGCACCTCCCGCCAATTCTGCTCCAGTTTTAGGAAAGGATAGTGCGGGCGTAAATGAGGATTCTTCTGTCACAATCAATGTGTTGGCAAACGACAGCGATCCTGACGGGAATGCGTTGGTTGTTACTTTGGTAAGTGCGCCTTTACACGGGGCGGCTGTTATCAATGCCAATAATACAATTACTTATGCGCCTGAAGCAAATTACTATGGCAGTGAGAGTTTTCTTTATACGGTAAGCGATGGGAATGGTGCCACGGCAACCCAACGAATTAATATAACGGTTAATTCTGTTCCAGATGCCCAGATTGAGGGAACAAATAATGATGATGCATTGACTGGAACCGCCGTATCAGAAACGATCGCTGGCCTTGGGGGTGCTGACACGCTTTATGGCGGTGATGGAGGTGATACTCTCTATGGTGGATATGGAGCGGATATTCTTTATGGTCAAGGTGGGGCGGATATATTCTTGTTTGATAAGAACTCTGCTTTCTCTGCTGTTGATACCATTAAAGACTTCACTGTTTCTGGGGGAGATAAAATCGATGTTAAAGATTTATTGGTTGGATATGACGCTTTAACAAGCGCCATTACGGCTTTCGTTGAATTATCAACATCAGGGGCAAATACCTTGGTAAAAGTTGATCGCGATGGTGCAGGGTCATCTTACGGGTGGCAACAAATTGCAATTGTCGAGAATGTCACGGGTTTAACTGACGAAGCTGCCCTTAAAAATTCTGGGAATCTTATTGTTGCTTAAGTTGGTTCATGTGGTCTGCCCATAATTGAAATGCGGCGCGCATTTCTGGTGCATATTCATAGCGGTTATAGATAGCAGCCAC
>CAYOVR010000178.1:0-2077 GCA_964407465.1 uncultured Candidatus Saccharibacteria bacterium | reverse complement strand
CTTGATATCATTTAGATGTGCACAAATACCTAATAAAATAAGCCAAAACGAAAGGCCCCTTTTTGCGTATGCAGAAAAGGTGGATTTTTGCTTTTAGTAGCACTTCTTCGGAAACATCGGGTTCGAGGAAATCCTATTAAATACAGGCTTATTCTAAGTTTCCATACTAAACTCTATATTTTAGTATGGGCTTTCAACGGTACGTGCAAGCGTACTTTTTTTGTTGGATTTTTTTCATTTTTGACAATTTTGTTGTCAAGTAAGGAAAATTCAGCCAAACAATTTCATATTGAGTAGGGAAGAAACCTCACGAATTCGGGCTGTCAATTTCTCCCCACATCCACTATTAATACTGCTCACGCACCCCCACGTGAGTAGCTGGAACAGTAATGGATATGTCTAAGGCAAAAGCCCCAAGCCCTACCGCAATTGCGACCCCAGAGAAGGTTGCGCCTCGCAAGTTCTTCACGAAGCTTCGTGATATTGCGCAGATGCCAAATCTGATCGAAGTCCAATTGAACTCCTACAAATGGTTTTTTGAGAAAGGTCTCAGAGAACTACTTGAGGAAATTAATCCCATTAGAGATTTCACAGGCAAAAACCTGGAACTCTACTTCGGTGATTACTTTTTTGATAAGCCTAAGTACGATGAGAATACTGCGCGCGAACGCAATACCACGTACGAAGCACCTTTATACGTAAGTGCGAAGTTAGTAAACAAAGTTACTGGAAAAACCAAAGCTCAGGATGTCTACTTTGGTGATTTTCCATTAATGACTCCACGTGGCACTTTTGTTATCAACGGTGTCGAACGTGTTGTGGTTAGCCAGTTGATTAAATCACCTGGTGTGTTCTTCACATCTGAGTACGGCCGTGGTCGTAACTTGTATGGTTCCAAGATTGTGCCAAATCGTGGAGCCTGGTTAGAGTTTGATACAGACAACGCCTACACCATTGGTGTTAAAATCGATCGCAAGCGTCGCATCCCGGTGACCGCTTTGCTCCGTGTCTTTGGTCTCTCTACTAATGAAGAAATTCTTGAAGCGTTCAAAGACGTTGATACCGATCCAGAAGTAAAATATATCCAAGCTACTTTAGACAAAGATGCCAGCTCTAATGCTGATGAAGGTTTTAAAGAAGTTTACAAACGTATTCGTCCAGGGGATTTAGCTACAGTTGATAACGCTCGCTCTTTAATTACAGCGATGTTCTTCAACTTCGAACGTTATGATCTTTCTGAAGTCGGTCGCTACAAGTTTAATCAGCGTCTCGACATGCCAGAAAATGACAGTCGCATTTTGACTCTCGATGACTTGCTTAAAGTTATCAAAGAGATGATTCGTTTGAACAACGAACAAGCTCCTGCTGATGATATTGATCATTTGGCCAACCGTCGTGTTCGCGCAGTAGGTGAGTTAATCCAGACTCGCTATCGTGTCGGTCTTGCTCGTATGGCCCGTATTGCCAAAGATCGTATGTCTTTAGCTGACCTTGAAACTGTTACCCCTGCTCAGCTTATCCATGTTCGACCGATTGTAGCTGCGATGCAGGAATTTTTCTCATCTTCTCAGTTATCTCAGTTCATGGACCAAACTAATCCGCTAGCCGAACTCGAGCACAAGCGTCGCTTGTCTGCTATGGGTCCTGGTGGTTTGTCTCGTGAACGTGCTGGTTTCGAAGTTCGTGACGTTCACCGTTCTCACTACGGCCGTCTCTGTCCTATTACCACTCCTGAAGGACCTAACATTGGTTTGGTTGCTCATTTGGCCACCTATGCTCAAGTTAATGACTTCGGTTTTATCGAAACTCCATATCGCTTAGTTAAAAATACTGTAAAGAACAACGGTAAAGATGCCGTTGGTGAAATGAACTTGTTTGATCTCAAAGATACCAAGGGTAAAGTCGTTGTCGCTGCTGGTACCGTAATGACCAAGGAACATGCTACTGCACTTCAGAAGCACGACAATATTACTGAAGTTCGTATCAAGCCACGCGTTACCGAAAAGATTGAATACTTTGACGCATATGAAGAAGAACGTTTGACTATTGGTCAGGCTAGTATTGAAATTGATGAACA
>CAYOVR010000177.1:0-2104 GCA_964407465.1 uncultured Candidatus Saccharibacteria bacterium | reverse complement strand
TTAATATGTAATTGCGTCCCATAGCCTTTATGTTTGCCGAAATCATAGCCGGGAAACTTTTTATCGAGTTTCATCATCAACTCGTCTCGGTAGACTTTGGCCACAATAGAAGCTGTGCTAACCGAGAAGACTAGGTTATCGCCATCGACAACAGCTTCTTGTGCCACATGCAACTTAGGAATTACAAACCGGCCATCCACACAGACCAAAACTTTATCCACACCACATCCTGAAATCTTTAGAATTTCTTGAACTGCTTTGTGCATAGCCAACAAAGACGCATTGTGAATATTAAGTTTATCCACTTGAGCATGAGATACACTGGCCACAGCAAAGCAGTGAGCTGATTCACGAATAAAACTATCTAAAGAAGTTCGATTAGCGGAACTTAGTTTTTTACTATCCGTAACTTTTTCGTGCCATGACAACTTCTTTGAAACTAAATCATCAATTTTAAAAAGCACTGCTCCGGCAACAACCGGACCAGCCAGACTTCCCCGCCCAACTTCATCACAGCCAATAATATAGTCGAAGCCTAACTTTTGTTTTTGTTTTTCGTATCGAAACATATTATAAGTTAAACGCCATCATCATGCGCGGTGAAAAAGTTTTTCTTGCAACCATGTAAGCCTCATCATTTTTTACTAGTTCAATCTCGATCTCACCTTCGCAAGACAAAATTCCATCTATATATATTTCAAAGTCACCACGAACATGATACAAATAACCCTTACATGAAAAAGAAATATTTGGATATCTCACTGTCGCTGTTTTATTTTCAAAAATAACCGGCTTCAAAAAATCTAAGTACGACTGTTTTCGTAAATGAATATCGGTGAAGCCATCTACAACAAGCGCGTCGGATAACAGCGCGCCAAACTCTTCAAGATTGTGATTGTTCTGAGTTTCAACTAATGAATCAAACCAGCGTCGCAACGCAAAGCGTTCTTCCGTGCCGATGGAGCGATCAAAGCTCATTTTGCTTTCCGTATCAAGTTTCATAGTTTTTCTAAAGTAGTACTTTTCTTTAATGCGTTTATTAGCGCAACTGCTTCTTTCCAACTTCTGATATGAATAAGTTTAGAGTGAGTGCCAATGTGTCGTTCAATTTTCGGTCGCCTATCTTTTTTATAGCGTAAAATGTATGGCAATAACTGAACTATCTCACTTAATTTTTCCTGACCAAGCGGTGATCTATGTTTTGGATGTCGTCTCTTAATTGAACGGCGCATCACTCGAAACAAACTTCCCCATGGTGAAACATCTAACCAAATGATCAAAGTTGCATGATTCGCTAACCCTATTGCAAGCTCTGATCCACCCCCATCAACAACCCACGAGGGTTCTTTCAACTCAACATCCAACAATCTTTGGTATTCATCTTTGGGTCGTAACTCCCAGCCTGGTAAGAAAGTTAATAAATCTGTTTCAATATGTGGAATATTAAAATGTTTACTAATCAAGTTTCCAAGAGTGCTTTTCCCAGAACCAGTATTCCCACAAATAATAATCTTTGGGTTAGGACTATTTTCTATTGATTCATTTAACAGATCGAGATTACTCATATGTAATACTTTAACATAAAAAACCGCTCAACGCGGTTTTTTTTGGTGGACCCTACCGGACTCGAACCGGTCACCTCTTCCATGCCATGGAAGCGCTCTACCAGATGAGCTAAGGGCCCTCGTCATATTTTTTTGAGGTGCTTTATAATTTCTGGCTAAATCATCTTACTCTAATATAGAAGACGGGTCAACACTCCCCTATTTATTTTGAATAAAAGATGAGCGATAGTTTTGTGCGTTGTCTAAAATGTTTTTCCAACTATCAACTTCACCACGAAACGCTGGGATAACTCCCAAAATGTTTAACATAAAACCAATCACTGTAATTGCTAAGGCAACACCAACAACCGAACCAAAACCCGTAAGCACACCGCGACCTAACGCTCCGAGCTTGCTTGGAGTTTTACGATTGATCGAAGTAAGTTGCTTCTCAATGTTCTCTAAGTTTATTTTTATATCTTGTTCATTCATATTATAGTAAGTATAACATTATTTGATGGTGCTCTCGGCAGGAATCGAACCTACATCGTCTCGTTAGG
>CAYOVR010000176.1:0-2122 GCA_964407465.1 uncultured Candidatus Saccharibacteria bacterium | reverse complement strand
CTTATAGAGGGTAAACCAGAAGAACTAAGTGATAAGCAATGGGAAAACAAGGTTTAAGTTCTATTCATCGTAAGTCTTTCTGCAAAAAGTACGTGTGAATCCAAGTTTGGGTTCACGCTTTTGCTATCTGCTGATAATCGCTATAATATAGTGCACAACCCAAAAGGTTGATGTCGGAATAAAGTACGACGTGGAAGAGTGGCTGAGTGGTCGAAAGCGCAGCTCTCGAAAAGCTGTGAGGGTGAAAGCTCTCCGTGGGTTCGAATCCCACCTCTTCCGCCAAAATAACAAATAGTATAATGTTAAAAATTTACTTAACACGGCACGGTCAGGATCAAGATAATGCGAACGGGATTTTAAATGGTCACCGAGACATGCCTTTAACTGAACTTGGTTTAAGCCAGGCCACAGAGTTGGCAGGTAAAATCTCTGATTCCGGTTTAAAGTTTGATGTGGTTTACTGTTCTCCATTACAGCGAGCAAAAGTAACTGCTAAAATAGTTTGTGAAACGTTAAAGGTTGATCCACCGCATGTATTACCCGAGCTCATCGAAAGAGACTTTGGCGTTATGGCCGGCAAGCCTGTTAAAGACATTGAAAGTTTTTGCGCCCCTGATATTTTCAAAACAGAAACCATCACGTATTTTCTCTCACCGGACGGCGCTGAAACATTTCCAGAGCTTATGGAACGTGCCAAAAAACTTTTAGATAAGCTAAGCGAAAAGCACCTTTCCGGATCTATATTATTAGTAGGTCATGGTGATTTTGGGAAGATGCTCTACACTGTTTACTATGATCTTGATTGGCAAGCAGTTTTAGAACAGTTTCACTTTGGAAATTCAGAACTGTTATTACTGGCAGAAGATTCAAAGCCTGAAGACGCGCATGTATTTACCAGCAAGCAATACAATGGATAAAAAAGTTTTAATTTTGTTTACATCAGTTGGGCTTGGTCATAAGACTATCGCTGAAAATATCGGCTGGCATTTAGAACAAGACGGAATGCAAGTTAAGTTGTTTGATATCCTTGAAGTTCAAAGTGGCTCACTCGTAAACTTTGGTACGGGACTCCACTCATTTATCAATCGCAAACTTCCATTTGTATGGAGGTGGTTGTATATGAGTAAGTTGATGACATTTCTTACAGTACCATTCCGTGTTAAACTTGCTTCTAAAAATACAGGAAGAACAAAACAAATCATTGATGAGTTTAATCCGGATTTAGTTATCACCACACAAACGACTGCGTCTGCAGTTATGGCCGCACTTAAAGATAGTGGCGATTACAAAAATAAATTAGCGATTGCGTTTAGTGATTATCACTTTCATCCGTTCTGGTTGTACAAACAAGCTGATGCTTATTTGGTAAACATCGTAGAACAAAAGCAAGAGATGATAAAGCGTGGCGTTAGTGAAGAGAAAATCTTTGTATGCGGGATGACCCTTAAACCAAAACCAGAAATCGATGCTGCTAGTGTTAAGCAACGATTAGGAATCGCAGCAAACGACAAAGTTGTCTTGCTAGCTAGTGGTTCATTGGGTATAGGTAGTTCCGCAGATGGGCTGTTAAGTTTAATCGATCAAATAGAATCAAAAGTAAATTCAAATAACCCAACTTCATATATAGTAGTGTGCGGTAAGAACGAAGTGATGCTGAAAGAGTTACAAACGAAAAGCAAAAATCCAAAAACAAAACTGTTTGGATTTTATACACCACTCTCAGAACTTTACGCTATTAGTAATTTATTTGTGACCAAGCCAGGGGGGTTATCAACCGCCGAAAGTTTACAGATGCACTTGCCACTGTTTGTGACTCACATCTTGGCTGGTCAGGAAGAACTCAATTATGAGTACCTAAAACAGCGAAAATTAATTGAGCCTGCTATGGACTTATCGATCCCTGAGCTGGCCGACAAAATCGTCAAAGAACTAGAGACCCATGCCATCCGAGACTCACTGAGCCAAAATAGCAGTTTGACAGAGTTGATAGGACAAAATAGAAAGCCAAATGCTGTTGTTGAGGCCGTCAAAACCTTGTTTCATGAGGTTTGACGAGTCTGAAACTATAGTCTAAGATACGGGTAAAGGTAAAAGCATTTAAGGGAAAAATTCATGGCAAGAA
>CAYOVR010000175.1:0-2146 GCA_964407465.1 uncultured Candidatus Saccharibacteria bacterium | reverse complement strand
TGGGCCGTTTCGTGGCCGTCGCCGAGTCCATCACCCCGGAGGCCATCGCCAAGGACCTCGACACCATCGTCGCCCGGGTGACGGATTGGAGCGATATCGGCGACGCCGACGGCAACCCCTTGCCCTACTCGCCCGCCGCCCTGCGCTGGTTGCTCGATATCGGCACCTGGATTGTCAAGGCGGTACGCGACGCCATCACCGCCCTCGATGACAACGGCCGCCAAAAAAACTGATGGCCTGGCTGCGCTGGCGCCATGACGCCAGCGCCGGCCAGGGCCTGTCCACCTGCCGCGTCTGCATGGAAGGGCGCGGCGCGCATACCTGGTGCGGCTGTTGCGAGGCGGTGGAGCTGTGGCCGGAGAACGTCGCCAGCGTGGACCTTTACCTAGCGGTCGAGACCCAATGGCAGCGCGCCGGGATGGACGGCACCCCGACCGGCCTGGATTACGCCGGCGTGGCCGCCGCCATGCAGTTGCGCGGCGATCCCCCGCACCGCTTCGACGATATTCAGGTCCTCGAGCGGGAATTCCTGGCCATCCTCAGCCAGCAACGGGCCAAGTCCGCCAAGCCGCCGGTGCAACCTCATCCCAACGTCACGCGGGAGATTCTCAGTCATGGCTAGCGGACCCTTAACCGTCAAGCTCCAGATCAACGCCGACGGCAGCGCCGCCATCGTCGGGCTTAACAAGGTCAAGGGCGCCCTCGACGCCACCGGCCAGGAGGCCAAGGCGGCCAGCGGCGGTTTCAAGGCCCTGTCGTCCTCCCTGCAAGGCCTGGCCCTCACCGCCGGCGCCGCCCTGTCGGTGGGGGCGCTGGCGGCATCTTTCACGGCGGCCAATCGTCAGGCGGGGCTATTACGCGCCAGCCTGGAAACGGTGACGGGGTCGGTTGACAAGGCCAGCACCGCCTGGACAGTGCTCCAGGGCTTCGCCGCTCAGACGCCCTATAGCCTGGAACAAGCGGTCCAGGGCTTCATTAAGCTCAAGTCCATGGGGCTTGACCCGTCCATTGCTGCGCTGACCAGCTACGGCAACACCGCGGGCGCCATGGGTAAGAGCCTCAACCAGATGGTCGAGGCCGTAGCGGACGCGGCCACCGGCGAGTTCGAACGCCTCAAGGAGTTCGGCGTCAAGGCCAAGGTGGAGGGCAACAGCGTCGCTCTGACCTTCCAAGGCGTTACCACCACCATTGCCAACAATGCCCAGGCCATTGAGCAATACCTGCTGGGCATCGGCAACGTGCAGTTTGCCGGCGGCATGGAGCGCCAGGCCAAGACCCTGGAGGGCTCAATCTCCAACCTGGGCGATGCCTGGGATCAATTCTGGGTCAAATTGGGCGATACCGGCTTGACGCAAGGCGTTATCACCGTACTTAACGACGTGAGTAGCGGCATTGCCAGCCTAGGCGAGGGCATGACCGGGGCCAATGGCGTGGCCAGCGCCTTCGGGAGCACCATGACCAGCCTGGGAGAGGGCATCGCCACCACCTACAACGAACTGAAAACCGGCGTCTGGTCCGACACCACCACCGCCATCGCGGCCACGGCGGGCGCCATCGGCGGGGCCATCGGCCTGATGACGGCTCTAAGTGCCGCCGCGGGCATCGCTACGGGCGTGTGGGGCGCCTTTGCCGCCATCCTCCTGGCCAATCCCATAACCCTGGCCATCGCGGGCATCGGCGCCCTGGTAGGCGTCCTCTACACGCTACGCGATGAAACGATCACCATCGGCCAGACAACGACGACGGTCGGGGCCACGGTGTCTGCCGTGTGGGAGACGACCGCCAGCTATTCCGAGGCGGTATGGGCTACCTTCTCGTCCTATGTATCAAGCGTGTTCAACAGCCTGCCGCCCGTGGTTTCGTCCGCCGGAAACGCTGTCCTGTCCGTCTGGTCGGCCACCATGTCGGGCTTGATGTCGCTCACCTCGGGCGCCGTCAACTACATCATGAATCTGTTTCGTTGGATCGGTCGATCTGCTGGCGTCCTGGCTGGCGAAGTGGCCATGAGCATTGAATCGGGTTTCAGCTTTGATCGCCTCAAGGAAGGCTTGTCGGGCGCGGTGCAATACACCGACATGCTGGGAGAAGCCAACACGCGCGCGTCTGCCGGGATCGCCGCCGCTAGCCAGGAAATCGCAAAGAAGGC
>CAYOVR010000174.1:225-2162 GCA_964407465.1 uncultured Candidatus Saccharibacteria bacterium | reverse complement strand
TCGTTGAACTAGGCAACGACCCTAAAAACGAATGCTATTTTTTTGTGGCCGATTTACACGCCCTCACCACACCTTTCGAACCAGATCAACTACGTCACGACACCCTCGAAGTCGTCGCTGAATACATTGCCGCTGGCCTAGACCCGAAGAAGTCAGCGTTGTTTTTACAAAATCATGTTTCCGAACATACCGAGCTAGCTTGGATCTTTAACTGCATTACCCCACTTGGCGAATTAGAGCGCATGACACAATACAAAGACAAATCAAAACAGCACAAAGAAAATATCAACGCTGGGTTATTAGCCTATCCAACCTTGATGGCCGCTGACATCCTCATGTACAAACCAAACGGCGTGCCTGTTGGTGACGATCAAGTTCAACATATTGAATTAGCTCGCACAGTTGCTCGAAAATTCAATGCAAAATTCGGCCAGACTTTTCCCGAGCCAAAACCATACGAACGTAAACCACTTCGTATCATGAGCCTCAAAGATCCATCAAAGAAAATGAGTAAAACTGGTGACGATGCTTTATGGATTTCTGACTCTCCTGATGAAATTTCTCGCAAACTAAAAAAAGCTGTAACTGCCACCGATGGCTCAGGTTCAGCAGGTGTCGAAAACTTACTTTTGTTACTTCGCCACTTTGGGACTAAACAACAAATTCAATATTTCGAAGACGGAATCAAATCAGACTCGATTAAATACAGCGAACTCAAAGATACTTTAGCTAAAGAAATTGCGGATTACTTTGCTAACTTCCGTGAACGAAAACGCGAACTGTTAAGTGACAAGAACAAACTCGCAAGCATTCTCGCCGACGGGGCAGGACGAGCCAAACAAACCGCCCAGCAAACTTTACTCGAAGTCAAAAAGAAAATCGGATTACTCTAACTCTTGGTCGCGGATCGAATAAATTCGCCCGCTCCTCGTTCGATCAGGCAAAGCCTGATTTCACTTCCTAAAGATAAAAAAATAGCTTCACTTAGTGAAGCTATTTTTGATACTTGCTTTTTTTACACTTTATGGTACAGTGTAATGTCGAACCCCAAGGAGGTGCCAAAATGCAACGTCGGAATTTTCTTCTCAAGAGCGCGGCAGTCGGAGGCCTGGCAATCATAGGGCCTCTGATCCCCAAAAGTATATTTGGGCAAGGTTTTCCTGATTATCCGACACTACTCGGATACGGGAGAGCGGTGCCCAACGCCACGACGCCGAACGGTGTCGTCTACAACGACCGGGGGTACTCAGACTTCGAGACAATCAGAGTCTGGGCCCGGAGATACGCCCCTGAGGTACTCGGGGAGGCGAACGCCCCGCAGTCGGTTCTCGACGGATTCGCTAAATTCGCCGACAAAATCGTCAAACCAGGATTCGTCGCGAAACGGATCGACGTCATGGAAGGACGCGTCAGAGGTCTGTGGCAGAGGTGCGGGGGGCAGTTTGCAGAAACTGCCAACAAGATGCCGAGCGGGAACGTCTCGGTGCACCTGGAGCCTCGACCATTCACGGTTTACGCGTACGGAGCCGAGTACTGGGCAATGGGCGCCAGTACGATACAGGACAACCGGACGGTGATCAGGGTAGCGGTCATCACTTCGCCCTACCTCCAGAGCCACTCCGGAACCCCCTATCTCATAAGGTTCCAGGACCTTTTTGAGTGGGAGTTCGGAACCTCTCTTCAGGCGGCAAGCCCCAACCCTCCACGTGGTGTCGGCGACGAGATCGGCGGAACCAGCCCGTGCGGAGGGAGCAAGCTCCCCACCGCGGGATCGCCGAAGATTTTCTTCAAGTAAGGAGGCTCATGACCCACCGCCGTCCCATCCCCGCGCTTTTCGCGAGTGTTGTACTCCTGCTACTGCCATGCGCAGTCAGCGCGCAATCGCCACGCAATCATGATGGACGGCAGTCGCGCTGGACCATCTACTCAACCAAGGT
>CAYOVR010000174.1:0-215 GCA_964407465.1 uncultured Candidatus Saccharibacteria bacterium | reverse complement strand
GCGCGAGTCAACAGCCTCACTGTCGGCGCCATGGTGCGCCTTCGCAACACCTCCCTCCGCTTCGGAGCGCAAGAAGTAAAGCGCTACCCCCACGGCACGATCGTGTCACCAATCCGCGAACACGCAGTGACCTTCACGGTCATCCTGCACTAACAACGAACACGGCCCCACCTCAGAACATCGAGGTGGGGCCATCATTTTTTTATACTAAGTTT
>CAYOVR010000173.1:0-2189 GCA_964407465.1 uncultured Candidatus Saccharibacteria bacterium | reverse complement strand
CTACAACATTTGTACTTGCCAAGATATCAACATCACTATAAGCATACTCCCAATATGGGAAGTTGAATACCCAGTTGGCTTGAAGTAGGGTAATGTTGTCTTTCTTTTGTAGGATATTAGAAGTACCAGAAGTTCCTGAGGTTCCGGAAGTACCTGAAAGACCTGAGGTCCCACTTGTACCTGCAAGTCCACTTGTTCCTGAAGTACCACTCGATCCGCTTCTTCCAAATACTTCATATGAAACTACATATATTGCACCAGGAATAAATCCACTCTGGTTGTAAGCAATAGCATCTGTTAAATTAACTGTCCATACTCCTGCACTTAATGACATGCTACTAACTGAGAAGATGGCAAAATTGTTATGATCGTTATAGTTGATAACTTGAATGTAAACCGTTCCTACATCTACAAATCCATCCATTGCAATAAGCCACTGTCTAGAATCTAGTGAGTTATCTGGAAAAAGGAATGAACTGGAATTAAGATCTATCTTTGTAATAGATGCCCAATCACTACCACCACTAAAAGTCATCTGTTTTGCGGCAGGAGTAGCAGGACTACCATTTTCTTTCCATAGAAGAGCATTTGCTGGATTAGTACCATCCGTGCCGGCAGTTCCTGAAGTACCATTAGTTCCAGATGTACCTGAAGTACCCATTTGACCGCTTGTGCCACTAGTTCCGGCTTCTCCTGAAGTACCAGAGGTTCCTGAGGTACCACTTGCTGCTGTAATATTGATAGTTGCTTTGCCATCGCCTTCATCTGTGACAGTAGCACCTATGAAGTTAAGTGTGGCAAGGTCTGAAACGATCGGAAGACCATCTTCTTGAACTACAATAGGTCCTCTAGGGTTAGGAAATGGGTTCCCAATTGGAAAACATGAGTCAAATCCTATTCCAGCACATAGAGTTTCGTCCATTTGGATCTGAATAGTCATTGCAAATCCTGAGAAACGATCTCGATAATCTTCTAGAACCGGAACCAGAACGGGATCGCCGATCATATTTAGCCATTCGAATCCATCTGGAGTGTTTTGGAACCACTTCTTAAGATCCAAAAGGATCCCTTGGGTGTCTGACCAAACTACATTTAGTTGATCTTCGTCATCAGTTCTCACTAAATCTACACAAAGAACATAAAGAGTATGAGTGGTTACGTTCCTTGAGGCAACTGTTTGTTGCGGAACCACATGAACTAGTGGGTATCCAGTCTCTTTAGATGAGTCAAGGTTAATATCTGAACCCCAAGAGAACTGTTTCACCTGAGGATGTGCATCAACTAGGGCTTTGAAGACTAGTTGGAGTGAAGAAAGTGAGTTCGTTGCCATTATTGTAGTAATCCTTTTTAAGTCTGTCTGTTTTATGCATCAATAACGAAGAATGAGAAGACGGGCGGCGTATATTTAGTAATTAATGGGACCATTCGCATAGAAAGAGCATCTAAGTAGTCAGGAGATTTACCTCGAAGACCATCTTTCATCTTTTCTTTACTAACTACCCATAATTTAGCATCATTATCTACCCTATCTCGTTTTAGTTGTTCTAGTTCTTGAGTAACCCGTTGTTCCAATTCAGGATCTTCAATTGGGAACCATACTTCAGAATCAGTTATATGTTTGGCCAATTTGTAGAAGCAATGAGTCCTCATGTTTGGATATTCCTTTAGAGGACTTGCGCTAGATCCATTAAAGCGGATACTATCAGTGAATGCTTCACATATTGCATTACCATATCCACCACCGACATCTATGATTATATGACTATTTGGCACTTGCCACTTGTTTTTGAATCCAGTAATGATCTCGATGGTCTTGGGATTGGATACTTTGGATCCTGAATATTCTAAATGGTCGATAACCTTAAGTCCATCCCATACTAGACAAACTGTCGAGTCTCCACCAGTGTATGATGGGTCGACTGTGATCCATTTGCCATCTATGAGTGTTCCATCCTTTAGTTGGGTTCCTTTGCCTTCTACTTCGATATGAGTATTGTGAAATAGACCTTTAATCAACTCATATTCAACAAGGGCCATAGGATCATCGTCGTACTCCCAATTTCCAAGGTATAATCTCTGATAAGAAATAGGGTCGAGTGTCCTTAGGGTTTCTAGGTATGACTCAGGAAGGAATGGATTGTCCTTAGGTAGAGCCTTGATAAACTTACGGAACTTTGGTAGTTTACGAT
>CAYOVR010000172.1:1400-2202 GCA_964407465.1 uncultured Candidatus Saccharibacteria bacterium | reverse complement strand
TGGCTCCACAAAAGACACTGTTGTAGGTGGGTTCGCAAAGAACATTGTCGAGACAAAGCGAGTTATTGTTCGGCCAGTACGCCCTCGATTTGGAGTGGTGGGCGACCAGACCACTCTCGCTGCGATCGTTCATAACTATCTAGATGAAGATCGCGAGTTTGTCGTGAAGCTTTCTGGAGTAGGCTTTACCGCAAAGGGAAAATCCGAACAGAAAATTAAGATTACTAAAGACAGCCAAGTGAAAATCGATTTTCCAATTACGGTATCAGACGGCTCATCAATGACTTTAAACTTTGTAGCTACAACTGATGGTGCTCACGACGAAATCGAAGAAACAATTCCGGTGTACCAATTTGGCGTGGATCAAACAAATGCCACTGCAAATGTCACTGAAAACAGTGAGACAGAAAAAGTAGCAATTCCGACAAAAGCAGATGCTCCTAGCGGCACGCTAAAAGTAACGACGGCGCCTACACTTGCCGTGTACTTACCAGATAGCTTGGAGTTCTTGAACACCTTCCCGTATGGCTGCGCAGAACAAACTGTTTCTAGTTTCGTGCCAAATATTGCATTGGCTCAGTTAAAGAACTTTGAGCAATTCAATGTGATCTCAGCACCAAACTTAGAAAAGAATGTTCAAGCTGGTCTGCAGAAGCTGTACACATTCCAGCAGCCAGATGGAGGATTTGGTTACTTCGAAGGTAGCTACAGAAGTTATCCAGATCTCACAGCATATATTTTACATGCATTGGTGATGACGAAAGACGCAGGTTACTCTGTAGATAGCGATGTCGTCAGCAAT
>CAYOVR010000172.1:979-1390 GCA_964407465.1 uncultured Candidatus Saccharibacteria bacterium | reverse complement strand
CAGCAATGCTTTGCGCTACCTGAAACTAGCAATGAAAGATGGAAAACTTTCGACATACGTAACTGCCGAAACGCGTGCATACGGACTATTTGTCCTTTCTGAACTTGGGGAAAGTGACGCCGCAGGTCTATCGGCTGCGTACAAATCCAGAACGGATTTACCATTGTATTCACGTGCACACTTGGCAATGAGCTTGAAAAAAGCCGGGGGCAAGACGAATGAAGAAAGAGCAAAAGAAGTGCTCGGTGAGTTACTCAGTCAGGTAAAGATAGATGCACGAGGTGCTCACTTTGAAGAAAGTGATAATCGTTCGAGCTACTCAATGAACACAGACAACAGAACAACTGCTGTCGTTCTACAGTCTGTGGTTCGCATTGATCCTGAGAACGTCCTTGTTCCTCGTATCATTCG
>CAYOVR010000172.1:617-963 GCA_964407465.1 uncultured Candidatus Saccharibacteria bacterium | reverse complement strand
TACTTGCTTCGCGCATCAACGGCCACTGGGACACCACTCAGAGTACGGCACAGGCAGTGCTAGCTTTCGTTGAATATCTGAAGGTAAGCAATGAATTGAGCTACGACGAAACAGTAGGAGTAGAAATACATGGTAAGAAAAAACTAGATGCAACGTTTAAGGCTCCAGCCATGGAGAAGAAAGAAGTCGAGCTTGCACTTTCCGAGTTACCACGAGGAAAAGAGATAGACGTTTCCGTGGGCAAGACTGGACCAGGAAAACTGTATTACGATGTCATACTTTCCTACTTCTACACGCCCGAGATCATTAAACCAGCAGAAGAGGGGATTGGAATCATGCGTGAGAC
>CAYOVR010000172.1:0-607 GCA_964407465.1 uncultured Candidatus Saccharibacteria bacterium | reverse complement strand
TCACCACAGCTGATGCATCTATGAAGGTCGGAACGACGCAAAAAGTTACACTGACAATTACGGTGCCACAGACGCGACACTTTGTTGCAGTCGAAAGTATGTTGCCTGCTGGCTTTGAGCCAATTGACTTGCAGTTTGCAACAAGCCAACAGAATCTCTTGGAAAACGAAACAAATGTCATGAGTAGCTGGCGTGACTATGAGCGAAATCAGACGTGGAGATTCTCGCACATTGAGTTCCGTGATGATCGAGTCTTCATGTTCGCTGAAGAACTACCACCAGGGGTCTACACGTACGAGTATCTTGTACGAGCAACAACACCTGGAAAATTCCGTGAGCGTCCAGCAAAAGTATGGGAAATGTATTTCCCGGAAGTCTTTGGGCAAACGGAAGGAAAGTGGATTCAGATTAATCAGTAGTTCGTAAGGCCCGGTGTCATAACCGGGCCTCTGTATTTTGCCTATCAAACGCTTACTCACCATCGTCGGCATTATTTGTATCCTTGGTGTTGTAGGCGCTTTCGCCTGGCCTCTGCCATCGTCCCTAAAAGGATCGGGGATTTCTGAAAATACAGAGATTGTCGATCGAAACGGAAAACTTTTGTACG
>CAYOVR010000171.1:0-2211 GCA_964407465.1 uncultured Candidatus Saccharibacteria bacterium | reverse complement strand
TTCGGCAACTGACATCGCAATTTTCTTTAAAGTTGTAACTTTTTTCTTTTGGGTCATCATTGGCCCTAAGATTTTACGAGCTTGGTCTAGGGTTAAGCTCTTGTGTTCCATTTGCTGATAAACCAAGAGCCGATTTAAAGCACCTTCGAGTTCGCGAATGTTGCTACTAATGTTCTCAGCGATGAAATAGACGATCTCGTCGCTAATCGACACACCTTTTTTAGCAACTTTGGTTTGTAAAATAGCTAAGCGGGTTTCGAAATCCGGAGTTTGAATATCGGCAACCATCCCCCATTCGAATCTAGAAATGAGACGGTGTTCAATAGCGGGAATATCTTTAGGAAGACGATCTGCTGTCATGATAATCTGCTTTCCCTTATCACGAAGTTCGTTGAAAGTGTGGAAAAACTCTTCTTGAGTCGCCTCTTTACCAGAGATGAACTGAATATCATCAATCAACAGCATATCAACTGTGCGGTAAAGCTTTTTAAACTCATCCATGCGCTTACTTCCAATGGCTTGAATGTAGTCATTGGTGAATTTTTCACTAGTAACGTATAAAACCTTAGCTCCGCTGCGGTCTTGGAGTAATTTATTTCCAACCGCGTGCATTAAATGAGTTTTCCCAAGTCCAACGTCGCCGTAGATAAATAGTGGGTTGTACTGAGAGCCAGGGTTCTTAGAAACGGCAACACTGGCAGCGTGAGCAAGTTCGTTATGTTTACCGATAACGAAAGTATCGAAAACATATTTTGGGTTTAAATTAGGAAACGATGCGTTTTGTGTTGTTGTCGGAGCCGGGTTGTTGTAGACCGGAGCGCTTGCAGAGAGGCTCTGAACCGTGGCTTGAGAGATGCTATTTTTAACAACAGGAGCTGGTTTTTGAGTTCCGACCTGATATTTTATTTCACGAACCTCGGGAGAGATTGATTTTAGAACTTTTAAGATGTCTGCTTGATATTTTCGAGAGATCCAGTCTTTGGAAAAGGTGCTTGGGACTCCGATTATGATAAAATCAGGGCCTTTTTCAACAATCCCGGTGTTTTTAAACCAGGTGTTGAAGTTTGCTTTGCTTAAGCTCACTTCGAGATTTCCTAATATTGCTTGCCAGAGCTGTTGATTGTTCATGAGCTGTGTTTAATTGAGCCAAATGGGCTGTTTTTCTAAGGATTTGTGTGAGTTTCTGGGGATAACTCCTGCTTCAATTTGAATTGTATCAGCCAGTTATCAACATGTAAACGAGACAGTATTATCCCTTATATAAGCCAGATTACTCTTACCCTGTTAATAAGCTGTGTACAAGATGTGCGTATTAGTCCCCAACCCCCTAAAATTGGCTTTAAATAAAATCAAGTGGGGTGGATAAGTAACTAAGTATTGACCAAATTGTTTTATTTCATTATAATTATGCAAGATTTGAATTTACCAAGGATATCCTCATGAAAAGAACCTATCAGCCGAAAGTCCGTCGCCGAAAGCGCGTACATGGTTTCCGAAAACGTATGCAGACCAAATCTGGTCGTAATGTCTTGGCAAGTCGCCGCCAAAAAGGACGTAAGCGTTTAACCGTATAACCACTCATGCTATCTACTAAACACCGCCTCGCTAAAACTACTGAGATTACCGCAGTAACAACGCACGGGCGGCGTTTTTTTTCTCAATTTTTTGTGCTTAAGGCCATGTTCAAACCTAATGTCACTCCTCGTGTGGCCTTCGTGGTTTCCACAAAAATTTCTAAGTTAGCCGTTGAACGAAACAGAGTTCGCCGAGTTCTTCGAGAAACTGTTCGTCCAAACATAGAAAATTTGAGATCTGGCGATTATGTTGTTATTGTTAAAGCATCAGTGACGAAACTTAAGAACAAAGAGATCGCTCAGCAGTTTCTTTCTTTCTTGCAAAAAATCAAAGTAGTTAATAAATAGTATGAGACATATTATCATCAGTTTAATAACTGTATATCAAAAGACTTTGTCTCCAGATCACAGTTGGTTGAAAGCAAAATACCCTTATGGGTTCTGCCACTTCTATCCAACCTGCAGTGAATATACAAAAGAGTCTGTATTAGAGCACGGAACTATAAAAGGTTCGTATAAAGGTCTGCTCAGAGTGCTGCGGTGCAACCCGTGGACCAAACCATCAATCGATTTAGCTACTCTTAATAAAAAAGCCGAATAAAATTTATATTCGGCTCTTCTAATGTATATCGAGTTC
>CAYOVR010000170.1:0-2258 GCA_964407465.1 uncultured Candidatus Saccharibacteria bacterium | reverse complement strand
ACCCATCCAATACAGCTGCGGTATCGTTTTCATAATATTCAAGTACATTTGTTGGAGGATTGAATTTACATCTTGGATCTCTGCCAGAAAATCCCACATTCGTATCAATGCCCGTTACTATCCCATCTGTTTCACTTATAGTGAATCCAACATCTTGTTTAATTTGTCGAAGCACTCCCCATGCCCAACCGTATGTATTGTCT
This sequence comes from uncultured Candidatus Saccharibacteria bacterium, assembly GCA_964407465.1. Classification (GTDB taxonomy): domain Bacteria; phylum Patescibacteriota; class Doudnabacteria; order UBA920; family UBA920; genus JADZEH01. The sequence goes on along the minus strand of CAYOVR010000170.1, from coordinate 2,055 downwards.
TCTGATAAGTTGTAATAATCTCCTTTATTAAACCAAGCTTGATTATGTGCATTGGTATCATTTTGAAAAAATAAAAGTGAATCACAACAATTACAATCTGATCCCCCGCCTCCGCTGCCCCCTGTGCTTCCAACTGGCAACCATGCCCCACGTTTCCACGTAAGGTGAATATCAAATGAATCTGAAACATTTATACCGTACATAGTAAAGGGCACAGATCCAGTATTGCGAATTGTTACATCATCCCCCCAGGTTGTGTCTGTTGGTGTTGGTAAAGTAAAAGTTTTGCCCGCTGATGTTTGCTCAATTACAAATGAGCTATAATGATCTACTGTTTCGTAAGCTGTACCTATTGGGCCTGAAACTGTAATGTTGGGAATGTAAAGAGTAATTTTTTTAAATGCATCGTTCACAATGTATTGAGCATTGCAATTAACTACGATTAAAAATAATATTACTACTTTACTAAATCTCATTACTGTTTTTATTATTGTTTCCAAATCCTCGCCCCAATATTTCTACCGGAACGAGGACATGAAAACGAACTTACACTAATCCCTGATTCTTGATTTTCCGTTTATCATTCGATAATGATTAGCTATTTCTAAATCATTACCACCGATTATATTTTGTTCGTTTCTTATTGGCCATTTTCCAGCTGGGCAGTGTGTTTCTTCAAAGTGTAAGTAGTTAATATTTATACTTACTTTTGAATCTACTTTAATGTCAATCACGCATCCACATAGTTTGCATTCACCATTGTTATTTAAAGGACACGTTGAACAAACTTTCTTTCTTGCCTCGCTTAATTCTGGATCATTTAATTTCTCTTTAGTAATTAAATTACGACCCAGAAAACTTTTTACGCTCCGTACAATTCCCATGTTAATATCTCATCATTATTTTTCTTTCCGAAACATTCGGCTGCACATACTTGCTACCTTCTATTATGAATTTTACGTCTGCATAATTATACCCTGTCGCTGGATTAGCTAAATATTTATCGTGTTCTGTTTCAATATAAAATATCATTTCTTGCTGCAAAATATCTATGTAGTTGTTCAGATTTTTAAGTGCTAACATTATCCCTTTGTCATCTGCAATTGACATATTGCTATTATCTTCTGTATTTACAGACAAGCCTTTTCCAGTTAATTGTATAGTGTCCGATACTGCTACCTGGTGAATGATTTTATTACTTATGATTTGACATAAATAATTATCATAAAGAGTTGATAAATTAACATTACTAAACTTCGCAGCTTTTGGCCATGTTGCATTTGTTAAACTAGGTTCTGATGTGTTATTGTTTATTGTTGATTTAACAACTAAGCCATTCCAGTATTTTACAGTTCCACTTGCATACGTTCCGGCTGTCCATTCTTCAACTGTTTCCCAATTAGCAACCAAACCTAAAAGAGTATTATAGAAAGTTGCACCTAAAACATTACGCATATAATTAGCTTCAACAATAGAACGAACACGTTCTATTTTGTCAGTCGGATATTGCCTACCTGCAAAACTATGCTTTAGAACTTCCCATGTTGTTATTAATGGCATCCGCTATTGAGTTTAAAGGGTTATTTGTTTGCATTGTTTTTATTAAATGATCGAATGGATTTTTAGATTCTAATCCAATTAAATCAAATTCTTTTTTTCCGGTTTGCTCTCTTATAAAGTTTATCATTTTATTAAGTCCATTATTATCAATAAGATCTTGGAATCCTTCGATAATTGGTAGCTTAGTTTTTAATGTATCTAAAAATGAATTTCCATCCAATCCCGATGTTTCGGAAATTCCTAATAATTTTCTACTCCATGAATTAACCAGAATAATCTTATCTGTTGTCATTCGATCCGATTCTGAATAATACTTTTCATTCATGTTCAGATTTACTTCATGTATGTTCATTGGGGTTGCTCCCTTTGATCTTGTCATAAAGAAAACTGAATTAGGATCTTCGCCTTTATTCGTGTAGTTGTAATCAAATCGCTGTGAACTATTATTGAATCCTGCCTTTTGAGCATCTTCGTCTGATCCTACGCCCGTTCCAT
>CAYOVR010000169.1:0-2261 GCA_964407465.1 uncultured Candidatus Saccharibacteria bacterium | reverse complement strand
CAAACGATACAGCATGGCCTGTTGAGTGGGGTGCCAACCAGTCTGGCATGCAAGCAGGTGCTCCCCTGGAAGGCTGGAAAGCACATGCCGCTAAATTCATGTGGAAGCGTTCACGGAACGCAGCACTACGCAGTGCCAAATACATGAACAAGCTAGGCGTTCACAAGCAGGTCACCAATCGCCTCCTGGAGCCATTTATGTGGCATACGGTGATCGTAACTAGTACCGAGTGGAAGAACTTTTTCGATCAACGATGCAGTCCCTTGGCTCAGCCAGAGATTCGTGTAGCAGCCGAAGCAATGCGCGCAGCTTACGAAGCTTCAGTGCCAGAACAAACATCTTATCACCTGCCATACCTCCAGGATGATGAGAAAGACCTACCTCTCTCTGTTAAGATGAAGATTTGTGTAGCTCGGTGTGCCAGAGTGTCTTATCTTACACATGATGGCGTACGTGATCTCAAAAAGGATCTCAAGCTATTTACAAGACTAACTACCGCAGAACCTCCACATTGGTCTCCATTGGAGCATGTGGCTATATATTCTCATCCCGGTTTTAATATAGACGGAACACTACCTGGAACCACTGTGCCAGTAGCATTGCTGGATACCTATAGCGGGAATTTCTCCTCAGCCTGGGGCCAACTAAGACACAACCTTCATGTAGTGAATCTCATTGAAGAGTCAGAGAAAGCTTTAGTGTGATGGTAGTTGTTCAGGTTCTCGTAGCCGCGTTCCTTATGTGGTGGGCTGTCGTGAGTATATCTAAGCTTGTCTTGATTCGTTCTCTTGATCAGATCACAGGCAATAAAGCTATGTGGTTCGGTCTGTTCGCTTTTGCTTTGATAGCAGCGTCGTTAGCAGTGATGGGTTATGGCAGCATTTACTAGAAAAGATATACAGTTCATGCGGTTGGCTATGCAGTCGGCTGACATATTCTCAACGTGTGGTAAGCGTCAGTACTCATGCTATATTACAGATGAAAAGGATAGGATAGTTGGATTCGGATACAACGGAGGACCACGTGGTTATATTCACTGCAGCGATGGAGGATGCCCTAGGTTGCAGCAAAATTCGGCGTCAGGGTCATCCTATAGCAACTGCATTAGCGTCCATGCTGAGACAAATGCAATCGTCAACTCCCTTGGGAGGGGATATTCTCTCTACGTAAATGGAACTCCCTGCCACGACTGTGCTAAGATCATCACATCAACCGATATCAAGAGGTTGGTTTACATAAGAGATCCTGCCTATCCACAATGGAAGGACTCTCACTCACTCCTTACATCTGTAGGTATCAGCTGTTTGGGTATGAATATGGAGATGTTAGAATGCCTGCAAGCAAAGTAAACTATCTGGTCGTATACCCACAAGAATCACAGGTGTATGGTACGGCGAACAAGGCCATTGCTCTTAGTTCTCCTCCTCCACCAGACCTTAAGATAGAAGACAAGCGTATCTACTTCATAAGCGTGGAGCCAGATACAGATAGACTAGTCTGGCGAAGGATACCAGACGAAGAAGTACAATCAGCAGAATTAACCGAAGTCAAAGAGAAAAAAACAAAGAAAGAAAAGGATAAATAATGGAGTTCACTAAAGTTCCTGTTTTATTAGAAGACGGGGATTCATATGTGGTGACAGGGTATAGTTACTGGAAGCAGCTTGTCGAGATACTCGAGGGCTACAAGCAGTACCTAGTTAGAGATGATGATATTCGAGATCTGAATGGCTGGATACAATTTATTGATTCTCAGGTTGAAGATCACCTGTTTGTTAATGATGATGCCGTAGAGCAGGATTGGGTAGAGGATGATTGATCTTTGCACAGTGAACTACAACACGTGGCCATTGCTGATGCGTCAGATAACGGCGTTGAATCTTGACCCAAAGACAACACCGGGGTACAAGCTATATATTGCTGACAACGCATCAACAGATAACAGTAGAGAAGCTATGGAGGGAATGTTCCCTGATTCTCAATCGTTGGCAAGAGCGAATATAGAGCTGTTCATTGGCAACAGAACCAACATGGGTTACGCAAACGCGTGTAATCAATTAGCTGCTCGTGGCACGAGTGATATCATTGGCTTATTAAATGCTGACGTATGGTTAACCAACGATGATGTGCTGGCAATTCAGCAGTCCTTTGACTCTAATCCAGAAATTGCTATCTTGGGTCCCAAACAAAGAGACGAGCAAGGCAACATCACTCACGCTGGGATCTTTGGTACGAACGATGCGCCAAAGCATCGTGGGTGGA
>CAYOVR010000168.1:0-2282 GCA_964407465.1 uncultured Candidatus Saccharibacteria bacterium | reverse complement strand
GGGATGACGCGCACGCTCAAGGCCGCACGCTACGCCAGGGATGTCGATCCGAGGTTCACCGCGTTTCTGACTGACACGCTGCCCTATCTCTCGTTCAACGAGGCGATGGCGTTCTACTCGGAGTACGTGCCGAAGCTAAAGGCGGACGAGCTGGCCCTGCTGGGCTGCAATGATCGGTTCTTTCTGCTGACCGGCTTGTGCAACCGGCCCGATGCCATTCACCCGTGGGTGTACGACCGGGCTCGCGAGGTTGAGGCTGAACCATACGGTTATCTCGATCTGTGGGCACGCGGCCACTACAAAGACTTAGCGCAGGACACCCCGGTTCTCACGCCATCAGGATGGCGCCTACATGGGGACTTGACGACCGGAGATTGGGTGTTCGGCCAGAGTGGCCAGCCGACCAGAGTTGTGGCGTCGCGAAAGTTTTACGACAGCAAGTGTTATCGCATCACGTTTTGCAACGGCATAGAGGTTACGGCAGGGGCGGGGCATCTATGGAGCGTCAACACTTTAACGCGCAAGCGTGTGCCGGGCACCTTCGTGGCTGGACAATCACACGGTAGACGCATTGGTCGTGAGCCCCGGCTCGTTACCACAGAACAACTTGCTGGTTTGGTCGCAGCGGGACAGTATCGACCGTCGATTAACATGGCGGCTCCAGTCCAGATGCCAGAGGCGGCTCTACCGATAGAGCCGTACTTGCTTGGTGCCTGGTTGGGCGACGGCTATAGTGCTCACGGCGCAATTTGCGGCATTGACGCTGGTGTATTCTCGGAAATCGAGGCGCGCGGCACGACACTCCGTCCACCACGGAAGAGAGAACCAGAACGGCATCGCGATTACCGCGTCCAGACAGTGACGGGCCTTACCAAGAAGTTGCGGGCACTGGATCTGCTCCACAATAAGCACATCCCAGAGTGCTACTTTGCGGGCTCAGTCGAACAGCGCGCCGCTCTCTTGCAGGGGCTGGTCGACACTGACGGCAGTGTGTCAGACATAAATGATTGCGTGACGGTTGCCAGCGCTTCGCACGCATTCGCACGGCAAGTTCGGTCATTGGCAATATCGTTGGGCTTTAAGGCGCGCTTAACGCCTGTGCGGGCAACAAAAAGCTGGCACGTTACATTCGTGGCTTACGGCGACGACGATATTCTGCCGTGTAGGCTGGCGCGGAAGGTCGAACGATTGCGACCTGGTGCAGCCAAGCGGCAGACTACAAAGCAGTCGAACCGTTGGTATGTTTCGCGCATAGAGCGCCAACACACCGTGCCGACGAACTGCATCCAGGTGGAGGCAGGCGACGGTATGTATCTTGCGGGCTCGGAACTGATCCCGACCCACAACTCGACGCTGACGACGTTCGCCGGGACAATTCAGGACATCCTGATCGACCCCGAGACGACCATTGGCATCTTCAGCAACACAAAGGACATTGCCAAGCCGTTCCTCTCCCAGATCAAGGAGGAGTTGGAGCGCAACGAGGATCTGATCCGGCTCTACCCGGATGTGCTCTACGCCAACCCGCGCAAGGAATCGCCAAAGTGGTCGGTTGACGAGGGCATCATCGTTAAGCGGGTCGGCAACCCGAAGGAATGCACGGTCGAGGCTCATGGCCTGATTGACGCCATGCCGACCGGCCGACACTTTCGGAAGCTGAAGTATGACGACGTAATCACGGAAAAGAACGTCACCAACCCCGATCAGATCCGCAAGACGACGGAACGGGTCGAGCTATCGGACAACCTGGGCTCGGGACCTGGTACGACCAAGGAGTTCGTGGGCACCCGCTATTCGTTCGCGGACAGCTACGGCCATATGATTGAGCACGGCATCGTCAAGCCACGCATCTACCCGGCGACCGAGGATGGCACGCTAGAAGGCCAGCCGGTCCTGCTGACGCCAGAAGCCTGGGAAGAGAAGAAGCGCAGCCAGCGATCGTCAATCGCGGCGCAGATGCTTCAGAACCCGCTCGCGGGCCATGAAAACACGTTCCGAACCCGATGGCTGTCAGCCTATTGGGTGCGGCCCGCACTCATGAACGTCTACATCATGGCCGACCCATCCAAGGGCCGAAGCCGATCCTCAGACCGGACGGCAATGGCCGTGGTGGGTATCGACTCGGCGGGCAACAAGTATTTGCTCGATGGCGTCTGCCATCGCATGAGCCTGTCCGATCGCTGGGAGACCCTGAAGAAACTCAGGCTCAAATGGCTAGACCATCCAGGCGTCCAGAACGTCAAGGTCGGGTACGAGCGCTACGGGATGCAGTCCGACGACGA
>CAYOVR010000167.1:0-2287 GCA_964407465.1 uncultured Candidatus Saccharibacteria bacterium | reverse complement strand
TCGCTGAAGCTCATGGCGGTCATATTATGATCGACTCACCTGGGGTGGGGTTGGGATCAACTTTTTCACTAGAATTGAAAGGGTGTAATTAACTGCCTGGTCTTCCTTTATATATCAGGACGACTGACATATGAAGAGGGCGACAAAGAATATATTTCAAAAAAAATAGCATTTTTGACTACAGTCAAGAAACTATCTACTTTTTAATAGTATCTTTAATGTGTCTCGGAGTACAATTTTTGTTTTTAATGTATCTGATGGAAAAACCCATTTATTTCTAAGTAGCGTATCGTTTATTACTAAATATGATGCTGATTTTAATTTTAAATGGTTACAAACTGCAAATAATACCGAACTCTCCATATCCACGCAGTCAGCAATTTTCGAAAATCTGTTAAAAAATTTAACATCTTCCATATAAGGAGCAGATGTGCTTACACATGTAGCATCAAGTTCATTAAGTTTACTGATGTTTATTGAATTTTTTGGACAAATTTTCAAACCTTGAGTTATACCATAGTGTATCGATACGCCATCTTCTGCATAAGCCGAAGTAATACGTAGTAGACTCCCCTGGGGAGTTTGTTTTTTCATACTACCAGCAATACCTAATAAGATTACCTCTTTGACACCAAGATTTTTACCTTCATGCAGAAACATTGCTAATGCCGGTCCGCCTAATCCGATATTTAGTAATAATCCAATAGTATTTTTATTGTCAGTATACAATTCTCCTCGATTCCAGTGTGTGTTTCTTTGCAACTTGAGCTCAGTTGCCATTGCTAAACCAACTGAATATGCGTATGCAATTACAATACGTTTAGGAATTTTATGATTTAAACCTTTTTCATCAAGGTATCTCTTTGGGTTGACGAGTTGTCTATTCATAACTATTAGTGTATGATACATAAAAATTATTTTTTGTCAAAAAAACTACACATGAAAAAGATAATAAGATTTGAGCCGTATTGGGATAAATGGATTTTTATGCACAACGGGGAGTTGCGAATAATTGAAGGTGACATTCCTGCTGTTGATGATGTTGAATTGTTTTTAGTAAAAAACAAAACTAATCCAGTTAATGGATTGTCCTTTCCTGCTTTGGTTCAAATTCAGTTTACCAACAGGTGTAATTTGGCGTGTCCACATTGTTATGTTAGTTCGGGGATAGCCTCTAAAGAGGAAATGAGTGATTCTCAAATTCAGAATCTATTATTGCAACTCCGTGAGGTTGGTGTTTTGGAGATTCAGTGGTCTGGAGGAGAAGTCTTCAGTAGAAAAGGTTTTCTTGAAATGGTTCAATATTCAAACAGTCTTGGGTTTGAAAATTCTGTTTTAACAAACGGCTATGCTATTGGAAAATTACCTGATAAATTTCCCCCAGAGCTTTTGTGGTCACTGTTTACACGCTTTCAAATTTCTATGGATGGATTTGAGGATCATTTTAATGAATGGGTTGGCACTAGTTCAAGTGCTGGAATCGGTGATGCATGGAAGAATGTAACAACCGGAATCATGCGATTATATGATTATCTAGTAGATTCTAAATTATTGGATATCAAGAAGCTTTCAGTTACTACAACCTTGGATAGTAAAAACATTGTTGATTTACCCAAAATAGCCAGTCTGTTGTCTGGTAAGGATATTCAATGGAAGCTTGCAAAGCAAATTGAAAATGGACGCAGTGCTATGTCAGATAAAAATGCTTTCAGTGTCTTAAATGCTACATATCCAATCATCCAGAATTTAAGAGAGCAGTATGATATAAGAGTAGTCCATCCATTTTATAAACAACTTTGTGTAGAGGGAATGTTGCCAGTTGAGTGGCAAACGGAAGTTGGTGCGAGGTGGTCAATGTATGTGAGTGCGAATGGGGATATATATCCATTCCCATATTTTGATGGGGTAAAAGAAATGAATCCAGGAAATATATTATCTATGAGTACTCATGAAATCTGGTACAGTCAAATATTTGATTTATACAGAGGTGCAACTCGTAAAAATACTGGGTGTTCAAATTGTCAATACATTTGTCAAATGTGGGCAAGAAGTTTTAATTATTTTACCACCCGAGATATATTGACTCCTGTGCCACATCATGTAAACTGTCCTAAGTAGTTATTTGTTCATTTTAAAAATAATGTTATGAAAAATTTACTGGAAGTATCCGTACCGGTGGTTCGAGTCGTGCATACTTGTGTATGCTTAGATTAATAACAGGACTGCTGAAATCAACCCACATAAACTATCTAAAGTTTATGTGGGTTTTTGTTTATCACCGGTCCCT
>CAYOVR010000166.1:0-2290 GCA_964407465.1 uncultured Candidatus Saccharibacteria bacterium | reverse complement strand
CGTCCGGTGAAATATTTCCAATATTCAAACCGCTTCCACCTAGAACTTCACTTCCTGTTTGACCAGAAAGTAATGTTGCTGGATTTGTTATTTGATGATTTGGATACCACTTAACGTAGTTATCAAATACCAAAGCTTCTGACTGACTAAGGTTTATAGAAGCCGAACCGTTTGAAGCACCAGCATTACTTGCAGAAACAAATCCTGAAATATTGTGATACTGCGATTCAGTTCCTTGGTTAACATTTAGTTTTACTTTTGTATTGTTAGCTGTAACTGTTCCTGTATTGTGATAATAAATATAAACAGAAACAATATCCCCTGGATCAGCGGATACGCTTGTTGACCAACAACTTGTACAACCTGGGTTGTCTGTATAATTAGAAACCTGAATTGTAGGTCTGTCGTTGCCCAATGTATTGAATTGTGTTTGCTGAGCACTAGCATTTGATGGAGAAAAAAGCCCCACGGAAATGATGGTAACAGCGAAAACGAAAAATAATTTTGAAATCTGTGTTTTCATATATAAATCTAATAAATCTTTTAACACTCACATAGTATCATATATAGACGCCGTTGTCAAGAGAATAAAAAAAGCCCCCACTAAGTGAGGGCTTCGCTAAAATGTGTGCTACTTTTCTTTTTTATCTACTTCGTCCGCCAGTATTTCCACCGCCAAAGTTTCCGCGTCCACCTGTTGGAGCACTTCCACGATTTGATTGCCCTGTGTTATGTGCAGTTGGTCTTGATGGACCACTGTTGCTATAACTTGGCCTTGAAGATGGAGCTTGTCTTGGCTGTTGATTTGTCTGAAAGTTCGACTTAGGAGAACCTTGGTTGTAATTTCCTCTGTTTTCTTTTGGTCGACTTTGTGGAGCGCTGTTAGCCTGAGACTGATCTTGTTGCGGTCCTCGAGTAAACTGATTTGGCGGCTTTTGACTAGGTCGAGACTCCGGTCTAGAACTAGGTCTAGTGTCTGCAAACGTTGTTTTCGGATTCGAGTTCGTCTTTGGACGAGAATCAGAATTATTTGCAAATCCTCTCGTCTGAACTGTTGGAGTTTCCTTGATACCTCTAACTGGTGCAATTCCTTTGTTTTTTGCAAAACCGGCATGAGTTCTATTTAAGGGATCTATCGGTGTGTACGCAATACCTCCATTAGGTGGATGTATTGGGTTACCGGTAACCGGTGAAACTGGCGGCGGGTTGGTTATAATGGTAGTGCTATTGTAATTGTAGTTGTAGTTATAGTTATAAATATTATTAACCGTTTGGTTAAAATAACTTACATTACTAATACTAGGAACACCGTTATAGCCCTGATTACCAATACACACATAAGGCTGAGAATAATTACCATTATAGTAGCCTGGCTGATTGCCGACATAGCCATAATTAGAATACGGATTTACATATATTGGACCAGCAGATATGTTCAACGAAAACCAAAAACTCAACCTAGAGTCTTGATATTCGCCATACTCATCTTGTTCATAATTAATTTCTCCTTCATCGGAAAAATAATTATTGGTAATATACGTATTCCCTGAAGTTTTTTCTGCTTCCGCAAATTCCGGCTCTGCATACTTTTGAGCACCAGCACTTGGTGGAACTTGGGCGTATCCGTCGTTGTTGCGATTCAACCTCGGCGTCGGAGATACACTTGCTGAGTTCACCTGCTTTGCGTAAACATCTACTCCGTTCATACAAACAGAGCTTGCATAAACAAACGGAGGATAGTCTTTTGAAAGACTAAAGGTTTCAGTTTCCAAATCATTTGGGTCAAGCTCTAAAAAAAGTTCTCCTGTATAAGGATCTCTTTCTGTAGAAACTAATTCTCCGTCAGATTTAGTTCCAAAAGTGGCAAAGTCGCCTTTTTGGAAATTCTTTTTAACCTGAAAGCTTTTTCTCAAGCAAAATACAATATACTTTTCTTGAAAAAATTCAGGACTCACTTCATGAGCCCATCCATCACGCCATGCAGCACGTTCTATCACAGCTCCCCAATTTTTAACAATCGAAGAGTTGCCTTTTAGCTTTTGCTCCATCTCGATTATCGAGTGGTTGGCTTTGCCTGGTTTATAAGGCACAAGCGGGCTAACCTCTTGGGCGGTTGCGAATTTCGCAACACACATTAATATTACAAAGATCATTTTTTTCATAGTCTGAAGTATTTTTAGTTTGGTATTAGTTTATCATAAAAACTACTTATTGTCAATAGCCTTTCTCCCCCGCTTTACCCTTATTTTAAAGGCTTAAATTGCTATAATAAGCACATGAGTGACATAGA
>CAYOVR010000165.1:0-2319 GCA_964407465.1 uncultured Candidatus Saccharibacteria bacterium | reverse complement strand
TCGCGGTCACAATCGACACCACAGCAGATGCTGCTCCAGGAACACCAAACCTCGATGCTGGTTCAGACACGGGAACATCATCAACAGATGATATTACCACCGACACCACACCAGATGTCACCATCTCTTGTGTCACCGGAAGTACTGTTAACCTCTACAATGGAGGCCCATCAATCGCCTCTGGTACGTGTGCTGGAGCAACCTTCACCTTTATCGCTGTTGCACTCGGTGCAGGCTCACACACATTGACCTCCGATCAAACCGACCCTGCAGGAAACACATCTGTTGCTTCAGGTTCATTCGCGGTCACAATCGACACCACAGCAGATGCTGCTCCAGGAACACCAAACCTCGATGCTGGTTCAGACACGGGAACATCATCAACAGATGATATTACCACCGACACCACACCAGATGTCACCATCTCTTGTGTCAGTACATCTGAGGTTGAGCTCTTTGATGGAGTAACTTCACTCGGTACAGGAACCTGTGCAGGCGGTACAGTGACTATCACTGTCGCACCAGCCTTGACTGATGGTGGGTATACGATTACTGCATACCAGACTGATGTTGCAGGCAACCTTTCTCCTATCTCAGGCAATTTCTCAATTACCATTGATACTACTGCACCTGCTGCTCCAGGTACTGCACCAGATCTCGATGCTGGTTCAGACACGGGGACATCATCAACAGATGATAGTACCAACGACACCACACCGACACTCTCTGGTTCTTGTACTACAGGCGAACTCATCACACTCTATGATGGAGTAACCAACGTAGGAACCTTTACCTGTGCAGGTGCCCTCTACAGTATTACCTCATCAGCACTCACAGATGGTGCACATACCCTCACCATCACCACAACCGATGTCGCCGGAAATGAATCAGCTACATCCGGAAGTATTGTAGTCACAATCGACACCACAGCAGATGCTGCTCCAGGAACACCAAACCTCGATGCTGGTTCAGACACGGGAACATCATCAACAGATGATATTACCACCGACACCACACCAGATGTCACCATCTCTTGTGTCACCGGAAGTACTGTTAACCTCTACAATGGAGGCCCATCAATCGCCTCTGGTACGTGTGCTGGAGCAACCTTCACCTTTATCGCTGTTGCACTCGGTGCAGGCTCACACACATTGACCTCCGATCAAACCGACCCTGCAGGAAACACATCTGTTGCTTCGGTTTCACTCGCGGTAACGGTAGCCACCACACCAAGTGCACCAGTTATTACAGCAACAGCTGGCAATACAACAGTAACACTCTCTTGGGCTGCTCCTGCTAATGGTGGAACACCAATCACTGACTATATTATCGAATACGAACTTGTTTCTGCTCCTGGATTTATTGTCTTCGCTGATGCTGTATCGAGCAGTACATCGGTGAGTGTCACAGGGCTCGTGAATGGAAGTGCGTATACTTTCCGCGTCTCTGCTGTTACCCCCGTTGCAACAAGTGCGACGTCAGCAACTGTCTCAGCAACACCAGTGACTCCATCATCTGGAGGTGGCGGTGGCGGGTCAGTAGATTATTGTTCCAATATTGAAGGTAAACAGCTCTCTATCCCAGTAGGATATACCCGAGTAGGTACTACCTGTACATCTAGTCCTACAACCGTTGCTTGTGCAGTAGGTGAAGTGTTTAACAGAAATACCGGAGAACGTTGTACGACAACCACACCAACAACGACAACCACAAACACAAACACAACGACAACCACAGCTACCCCTGCAACTCCTGATGTCTTTGCTTGTAAGCCATATCTTTTGGGGAATATTAATCCAAACAACTTGGGTGGCAAGAACACCACAGAAAACGTCAACAACCTCCTGCTATTCTTAAATACCTATGAAGGAGAACAACTTGCCCTCGACGGAAGTTACGATGCCGATGATGTGCTTGCTGTCAAAAGATTCCAGATTAAGTACTTTGATCAAATCATCAAACCATGGGGCGGACGTGTAGCAACCGGTATTGTCGGGAACTACACTCGTGGAAAGATTAATGTTATGAATTGTGCGAAGACGTTTGGATGTCCGTACTTTACCGAGTATGCAAAATTAGGGTCTCTTGGTGGGGATGTTGGACGTATCCAAAACTTCTTGAACCTCTTGATGAACAAGACACTCAATGAACCAGCGTTTAATACCACAGTCTATGCTGCAGTCCGTGATTACCAGAGTCTCTACAGAGAAACAGTCCTGACACCACTTGGACTTCGTACTCCAACAGGGAACTGGATGAAGTATTCAACACAGACAGCCAATGGGATTATGGGGTGTACGGTACCGAAGATTTAAAGAA